>CAKVBV010000011.1 GCA_934725535.1 uncultured Bacteroidales bacterium
CATACCAATATGCCTGTTTATGGGCATTTTGGGGTGACTCTTCTGCTTCGGACTACGTTTACCGGACAGCAATAATATAGAATAGCGTTCCATCACTACGGGAACTCTAATCCACTTCTGATACGCAATGCCTCCTTACGGCTCGGCATTCTCTTCTTGGATGATGTCATCATACTTGCGGATATGGGTTGTTATGCCTCCTGTTCGTGCAAGTACCACTGACGGGCACTTGTCACAGGTTGTCGGCTTCACCTGATTATCGTATATACTTGGCTGCCACGTAGGCATTTGAAGTTACATCGCCAATACTCCTCTGTGGTGTTCCGTATCACGGACAAACTCCACGAAACTGCGGGTTACCTCTTGCCACACGGACATGTGGTCTGCGCTATTCTTTATAGCACTGTCATCAAGCAACTCAAAGTTGTGCCCACGACCTTTGTAGGCAATCAGTTCATAATTTGTCTTGTGATGCGTGATAAAGTACAAAGGCAACCAATCACATGTTATGGCACATAAATCCTTGGTTCCGTAGGCACAGAAAACAGGCTGCTTCAAAGTGGCAATCAGTTCCATGTGGGAGTGCCCGTAACTCAAGTAGGTACTCGGCAAATCTCCCTTAATCTTGTCAATAGTCGCCAAGTCCGTTGAATCACGGCAATATACCCAATTGCTGTATTCTACCAAATGGCGGTGCCATGCTTCTTCCTCCGTTATTTCTCCCTGTAGTGCCAAGATTCTGTTTTCCAGTACATCGGTAAGTGTGCCGCCCAATGGTCCTAAACTCGATATACCAATGGCTGCAACGTGCTTATCCCGAGCGGCAACCAATGGCGCAATATAGGCACCTTGTGAGTGACCATATACGTAGATACTATCTTTATCCACCCAATCTTGCGTCATCAGATAATCCACCACTTTGCATATCCTGTCTGTGTATATCTCTGCCTGGTGATGAAGTCTGTAGTTCCTGTCAAAACCATTCTCTGTTCCATTCGGGTAGTATGCTCCATAATCGCCCAACTTCTCTCTGGGCGCAATCACTGGCGTATAGGGTTGGGATACTATCACAATATGATAATCAGCAATCAGAATGCTATCCAGCAAAGGACCTTCACGGAAATAGAGATGTGTGTCATACCCGAGGTTATATAAGCCCTGACCATAATCTACAATCGTTGGCATAGGCAGTGAGCCTTGAATAGATAGAAAGACCGGCTTTTTCGTGTCGTCCGTATCGGCACGGACAAACCGGATACTATCTCCCTTAACCCCATCTGCCGGCATGCAATAACACTTCATATCGGTAAACCATGGGCGTTTGCCCCCATGGAAACCGCCTAATGCGTGGGATATATCCGTACAGGTTACGTGAGGTGTGCAACCTACTAAGGCAGCAAAGGCAATGAGTATGGCTACGTATTTGAATACATCACCACCTCTTGTACGCTGCGCTTCTTTTGAATTGAGAGTGCTCATTTCTAACTTGTCTGTCATAATGCTGTAGTTTTATATGATATTGTCTCTTGTATTGGCTTGTTGTGAGCATTTGCATATCTGATAGTTTCTTTGTAACTTTGTCGGTGCAAAGGTAATACCAATTCTTATTATTGTCAAGGATTTGCAGGGACAAATACTTACTACATACCTGAAAATATATAGTATAACTCATTGATAATCAATATATGTATTCCAGCAAGAAAGTGAATAATTACTACAAGGCACACATATCCGCTGCGGTAATGATAGTATGTATAATATGTTGCATTTCAACAAGTTGCACTCGTACCTATCACCCCGATACACCTGCTATTGCACAGGCAGAACGCATGATTTGGACATCTCCGGACTCAGCAAGGCTTATCCTTGAGGGAGTAGCATACGATTCCTTGCCCGAAGATGAGCAAGCATATTGGCAACTACTGCATCAACATTCCGCTATCTGGCTTGGGCTTCCCGTATCGCCGGACTCCGTAATGGGTAACGTCGTTGAATACCTTGCGGCACAGCATAATGACCGTTACCTTGCCGAGGCACTGTATGTGCAGGGCGTAGCGTACCACCTGCAGAATCGTTACAATGAAGCCATGCAAAGCCTGAAGCAGGCAGAGGATTACATTGCGGCATTGGATACAGCGGAGCCTTATATCGGTATGATATACTATATGCAAGGCAATGTGATGGACCAAGGCGAGGAACTCTACCATATCGCACAAGAATGTTATATGAAGGCACTGCCCTACTTCCAGTCGCAGTCAGACCCACGGCGATTGGCGTGCTGCTACCGCGATATAGCCCGCACATTGGATTTTGCACAAGACAGTATGTGCTTGGCATACTATGACACCGCTCTGCATATCGCCCGCGATAGTCGCGATGTGGTGCTCTATATGGATATTGCCATACAGAAAGCGTCCTACAGCGGGGCATACGATTCGTTGCGTGTGTATAGGCTATGCCGGTTCTCGGTGGACTCGATGCACAACCCACACTATGCGCCTGTGGTCGCCGAATACCTCATTGCCCGTGAGCGTTTGCAGGAAGCGGCTCCCTATCTGGCTCTGCTTTCACAGGATACCGTCGGCTCGAAGTGGCACGCACAGCAGTACAAGTATCTCCGTAGTTGGTGGGAAGCCAAGACCGGTGATGCCGCCACGGCATACGATGTGCTCCGAGAGATATACCGCGACCAATCGGAACAGATTGCCGAGGATGCCAAAGTGCGCACCTATACCATCGCCCGCCATTACGACTTGGAACGGGAACAGGAGAAGTCACTTCGCCTTACGATTCAGCGGCAACGGCTGTGGATAACCGTCGGTTGTGTGTGTGCGGTGCTTGTTCTTATCGTACTTCTCGCCGCTTTTGCCATCAAGGCACACAGGACACATGAGCAACAACTCCGTCACGAACAAGAACTGACACGCATACGGTTGGAGGCGGACAAGGCACGGCTTGCGCAACAAAACGAGCACCAACGCCAGCGCGCTGCGGAAGAACGCAAGCAGGCACGCGTTCAGATGAAGCAACTGAATGCCGACCTTGCCATGAAACGCGACTTTCTCCACCGCATACTTGCCGACAGGATAGAATTGGCAAAGCGTGTGAACCAGTCAGCCCCTGCGTCCAAGAAGCCTGTGCCATCGTGGTTGCGCCCGTATATCAACCGTTACTCTCTGGCAACCGACAGCAGTTGGAAGGCGTTTCTCAGGGAATTCAATACGGCTTACAGCGGCTTTGTGCCCTATATCCGCGCCCATTACCCAAGCCTCACCGACAGCGATATCCAGTATATCATTCTGCTGACATTGGGATTCAACAACAGTGATATCGCCTTTGTGCTGGACCGCACCGACCGTACTATCTGGAACCGCCGCAATACCATCTGCGTTCGTCTCGGCAATGCTCATTTAGCCTTGGACGAATGGGTGGAGCAACTGCGCAAAGAATATATTCAGAGTCGGGCGACGAGTACGCCAACCCCATAACAGCCCTTCGGTATCCACTCGTTAATCACATACTAATCTCATACTAATCACATACTAATCACATACTAATGTCATACTAATGTCATACTTCTAACCCGACGAAGACCCCATCCGACCTATTTGCTGTTGTGTGATTGGCTAAATTTATGTAATTTTGTGCCCCGAATGGGGGTGTATGTCTTGGCAACATTCGCCCCGATAGGTAGCAGTAACTTCAAATATAACAGCAATATCATGAAAGAATTTTTTGGCTCATTTGACATCTGGCAGGTCTTGTCCTCCTTCATCTTCATGTTCGCCATCATCGACCCGTTTGGCAACATTCCCGTGACCATGAATATGGAAAGTCGCGGCATCAAGATTCACCCCTTCAAGGTGTGCCTGGCGACTATCGTGATTCTCATCACGTTCCTGTTTGCGGGCGAGTGGGTGTTGAAACTGTTTGGCGTGAAGATTGAGTATTTCGCCATTGCGGGTGGCTTTGTGATTTTCCTGATGGCGTTGGAGATGGTGCTTGATGTTACCATTTTCCAGAACGACACACTCGGCGGCGAAGGGTCTATCGTGCCTTTGGCGTTCCCGATGTATGCGGGTCCGGGTGCGTTCACGGCGTTGCTCTCTATCACAGCGGAGTACAGCACTTTCAATCTGGTTTGTTCGGTGACGCTCTGCACTATCGTGCTCTATGCCGTGCTCAAAGGCACCCACTGGTTGTCGAAACACGTGGGGCAGACGACGTTGTATATACTTCGTAAGTTCTTTGGTATCATTGTGTTAGCCATCTCGTGCAAACTGATGTTCGGCAATCTGGCACTGGTTCTGAAAGACGTATTTGGATTATAATGAGACATCGCACCTTATATATATGTACCCTGTTGTTGGTTGCCCTTTGCGGTTGCCAACGCACGCCGCAGTTCGAGGTGTCGGGTAGTATCGCGAATGCCGATGGGCAGATGCTCTATTTAGAGCAGACGGCGTTGATGTCCACCACGGTGGCGGACTCGTGCGAGTTGCGTGGCGACGGGGAGTTCCGTATGCACGGCGCACGCCCTGCGTACCCCGAACTGTACCGCCTGCGGGTTGGCAAACGGACTCTGGTGTTGGCGGTGGACTCCACCGAGAGCATCTGCGTCACCACCACCCTCGACAGCCTGCCCTATACCACGTCTATCCGCGGCAGCGAGACATCGCAACAGATTGCCACCCTGCGCAATGCGGCACGGACTGCCACACGCGAGGAGTTGCGTGCCTTGTCGCAGCAGGTGATTATCCGCAATCCCCGTTCGATGGCTGCCTACTACGCCCTGTTCATGAAGCAGAAGGGTGCGTATATCTGGGACATCAACGACCCCGCCGACCGGCGAATGTATCAGGCAGTAGCCACATCCTTCCACACGTGGATGCCTGATTATGAGCGTACAAAGGCGTTGTACGGGCAGGTGCTTGACGCCATCAATGCCGAGCGTGCCTTGCGCAACCAAGCCACGATGCAGCAGTTTATCGAGGAGTCGGAGAATGCTTTTCTCGACATCACCCTGCCCGACGAGTACGGCGATATGCAGACGCTGTCCGACCTCCGTGGCAAGGTCATCATACTTGACTTCTCGGCTATCGAAATGGAGCAGTCGAAGGGCTACATCTTTGAGTTGCGCGAACTATACAACCGCTACCACGCACGCGGAATGGAAATCTATTCCGTGTCGCTCGACCGCAACAAACTGCTGTGGGAGCAGTCGGTGGAAAACATACCTTGGACCACAGTCCGCGCCGACCAATCAGACTTCGCCACCACTGTCGTGCCGTACAACGTGCAGAGCCTGCCGACGATGTTTCTCTTCGACCGCAAGGGGAATGTGCAGGGACGATATACCGACTTCAAGCAACTTGACGCCGACATACGCAAATATCTGTGACCTTGCCCGCGAGGTAGGTTTTGACGCCTGCGGACTGGCACCCGTACATCGGTTGGACGAGGACGCGGCGTTTATGGATAGTTGGGTAGCCGCGGGGCTGCATGGCAACATGGATTACTTGGAGCGCAACTGCGACAAGCGTTACAATCCCGCTGACCTTGTGCCGGGGGCAAAGACGGTGGTCGTGTGCCTGCTCACATACGCGCACTCGGGGCGTGACTACCACCGCACGGTTAAGTCGCTGCTGTACAACCTGCAAGCGCGATTGGTGGAGGAGTTCGGCGAAGACCTCGTCTCACCCGACCACCAGCATATCTTTTGCGATTCCGCGCCCGTGTTGGAACGTCGGTGGTGTGTAGAGGCGGGCTTGGGCTTCATCGGGCGCAACCGACAACTGATTCACCCGACCCTTGGCAGTATGGTGCACCCGGGGGAACTGTTGCTCAATGTGGAGGTTCCCGCACCCCCGCGCCCCGTGTTCAAGGGTTGTGGCGATTGCAGGCGTTGCCTCGACGCATGTCCCACAGGTGCTCTGCGCAATCCCGTATGGGACGCGCGTGTGTGCATCGCCTACACCACCCATCATTGTTTGGTTTGTCAAATCAATTGTCCTTATAATGAAACCGTTACGTGAATTGCATATCGCCCTTGCGTCCGACCACGCAGGCTATGCCCTCAAGCAGAAAGTGCACGCTTGGCTCACAGAGCAAGGTGCACAGGTTACCGACTATGGCTGCTACTCCACCGAGAGTTGCGACTACCCCGACTACGCCCACCCCATGGCGACTGCCATTGAAGAGGGCAAGGCGGATATGGGGGTCGCCATCTGCTCCACGGGCAACGGCATCTGCATGACGGCGAACAAGCATCAGGGTATCCGTGCCGCACTGTGCTGGGACGACCGCCTTGCCGAACTTGCCCGCCAGCACAACAATGCCAATGTGCTCGGTCTACCCGCCAATTTCATTACTGAGGAGAAGGCGTTGCGATTGGTACAGATATTCTTCTCCACGGATTTCGAGGGAGGTCGCCACGAGCGTCGTGTCAACAAGATACCTTGTAAGTAGAGCCTCTAACCAGTTGCGTTGCTGGTTCAGTTACGCCCTGTCCCTCGTTGGGGTGGTGCGTGTGCGGCACATGCCGACGTTTGTGAGTATCGAGCCCGCAAACTTCTGCCAACTGCGCTGTCCCGAATGTCCGGTCGGACAGAGGGCTTCCCAGCCCGATACGCCGGACTCCGTACAAACAAAGCGTCCGCGACAACTGTTGTCGCTGGACGCTTTTCGCACCATTCTCACGCAGATACAATCCACGGCACATACCGTACAGTTCTATTTTCAGGGGGAACCGTTGCTCAATCCCGCATTGCCCGACATGATTGCCCTTGCCCGCCGCGTGGGGATGTACACCATTGTCTCCACCAACGCGCAGGCACTCACAGCGGATATGGCAGAGCGTCTCGTGGCATCGGGCTTGAACCGCATTATCGTTTCCATAGACGGTTTCACCCCGGAGTCATACGCCGCCTACCGTGTAGGCGGACATCTGCCGTTGGCGCTCGACGGCTTGCGCTTCCTCCGCGAGGCAAAGCAGCGGCACCGCTCGCATATCCGCATAGAGTTGCAGGTACTCCGTCTGTCCACCAACGAATCCGAATGGGCATGGATACGCCGCCGCTACCGCACCTTGGGCGCATCACGCCTCACCTTCAAGACGGCGCAACTCTATGATTATGAGCACGGTCACCCGCTCATGCCCTCTTCTCCCCGCTACAGCCGCTACCGCTTGGGCAAGGACGGGTTATACCATCTCCACCGCCCCCGCCGCCGTTCCTGTTACCGTCTTTGGTCCGGCTGCGTCATCACCGCCGACGGTACCGTCCTCCCCTGCTGCTACGACAAATCTTCTTCCCACCCCTTCGGCAACTGCCTCACCACTCCTTTGCAAACTCTTTGGCACTCTGCTACAGCCGATATGTTTCGTGCCACCCTGCTTGAGAAGAATGGTACACCTGATATGTGCAGGGAATGCTACTATTAATAAGTGAAAGAATTCTTGTACCAAAAGGATATTTCAGAATCTATTTCAAAGGGAATAGATAGAGTAAATGTTTATAGCGTATAGGTGCTATATGTGTTAAAAGTATCAATACTTTCATTTCCTCTGTAGTTTTTGGGCTGTTTTTGCGTTTTATATATAGAATTGGCTAATTCGACAACAAACAAACTTTTTGAATGCGAACTGATGGTGGCAGTCCACCGAACCAAACAACAAAAACAATTGATGGAACTAACAAAAGAACAACAATTTGCTCAATTTGTCCGGCAGTACAAAAGCACGATTTACAGCATCTGCTATATGTTCTCCTCGGATAAGGACGAGGTTGCCGACCTCTTCCAAGACATTCTTGTCCGCCTTTGGCAGGGCTATGATGCTTCCCGCGACAAAGACACGATGAATGCGTGGGCGTACCGTGTGAGTATGAATATGTGTATCTCGGCAGACCGTAAACGCAAGTCACGCGGAGAGCGTATACCGCTGAGTGTGGATATAGACCTATACACTGATCAAGACGATGACACTCAGCAAGTTAAATTGCTATACAACCGGATCCACCGGCTCGGATTAGTGGACCGTGCCATTGTGATGCTGTGGTTGGAGAACCTCAGTTACGAAGAGATAGGGCAGATAATAGGTATCAGTGCCAAGAACGTGTCCGTCAAGTTGGTACGCATCAAAGAGCAGTTAAAGAAAAGTTGAACTCTTAATCCTTACAATAATGGAAGAATTACATGAAATGCAGGCGCAAATGGCTCTGCTTAAACAGAAACTGAATAACGAAGAAATAGTGAATGAGCAACTCTTGCGCGACGTTACCCGCCAACGAGTGCGTCGATTGAACAGGGCGGTGTGGATAGAAGGAATCAGTGCCTTGTTCGTTGCCGTCTTCGGCAATTGTGTCTTTTACGGGTTAGGTTGTTCGTGGTGGTTTATCGGTGGCACAACCCTGATGATGCTTGTGTGTTTTCTGGCAACGTTGCTTCCGTTCCGACGTGTAAAAGAGAGTGAGATTATACAGGGGGACCTGCTAACAGTGTCCAAACAGGTACGCCGGCTGCGTCAGTTGTATAGAAATTGGATATGGATAGGCTTCTCAATGGCTGCGATATGGCTTATGTGGTTCTTCGCAGAATTGTATTTGCATCATACTGATGACCTTGTATTTGTTATCTGCATAGCCGTTGGCGCGATTTGTGGAGGTGCGGTAGGTGGAATAATCGGTAGTCTGCAGAATAAAAAATACATCCGTGAGATGGATGAGATTATTGCGCAGATAGAGAAGGTGGAATAACTGATGCAGTTACCTTGATGGAATGACATTGTATTTTGCATATTTGATGAAAAAGAAGTAATTTTGCATTCAAAAGAGCATTTCATCATATGAAACAGACAGTCTTCTTAACCGGTGCTACGGGCACTATGGGATATGCGGGTATGCAAGAGATACTGCGCTACCCCGAACGATATACGCTGCGCATACTGGCGCGTCCGAGCCAGAAAAACAAAGCCCTTCTGGCACCGCTTGCCGACCGAGTGGAGATTGTGTGGGGCGACCTGACACGCTATGAGGACGTATTGAAAGGCGTAACCGGCAGCGACATCGTGCTGCACGTGGGCGGAATGGTATCGCCGCAAGCCGACTACCGTCCGACCGCAACCCGCAAGACCAATATCGCTGCGGCAACCTATATCCGTGATGCCGTGCTGGCACAGGGCGACAAGCAACCGCGCGTGGTGTATATAGGCAGCGTGGCGCAGATGGGCGACCGCCGCGAACCGCTCCACTGGGGGCGTGCAGGCGACCCGATATGCGTGTCGGCGTACGACCACTACGGGCTGACCAAGGCGGCGGCAGAGTGGATTATCACCAACTCGCCCATCCGCCGTTGGGTGAGCCTGCGCCAGTCGGGGATTCTCTACCCCGCCATCCTCAAGAACTTCGACCCGATAATGTTCCACGTACCTATCCGCGGCGTGCTGGAGTGGGCGACCGTGGAGGACAGCGGACGACTGCTGGAGCGTGTGTGCCGCGAGGAAGTACCCGACGAGTTCTGGAACAACTACTACAATATCGGTTCGGGCAAAGAGTACCGCATCAACAACTATGAGTTCGAGCGTCTGCTGCTGGACGCTGTCGGCTGTCCGCGCCCCGAGCAGATATTCGAGACCCAATGGTTCACCACCCGCAATTTCCACGGTATGTGGTATGCCGACGGCGACCGCTTGGAGAACTATCTGCACTTCCGCGCCAATGTGCCTATCCGCGAGTATTTCCGCCAAATGGCACAAGCCGAAAGCCTGCCCGGTGCTATCAAATTTGCGTCCAAGACCAAGATTGCCAAGTTGTTCCCGCACTGCGTGAAGTTGGCGATGCGGGTGATGGCGAACTCCAAAGAGCATGGCACACAATGGTGGATACGCAATAACATCGAGCCGCGTATCTATGCCTACTACGGCAGTATGGATGCCTACAAGGCAATACCCGACTGGAAACATATCGACCTGAGCCACAACAGCGAGGAGGCTGTTACTCTCGACCATGGTTACGACGAGCAGAAACCGATGTCGCTGTTTACCATCGAGGATATGCAGAAGGCTGCCGCTTTCCGCGGGGGCAAGTGCCTGTCCACGGAGATGACGCAAGGCGACTGGGACACGCCGTTGGAATGGCAGTGTGCCGAAGGACACCACTTCACCGCCTCGCCGCGTGTGGTACTTCTCGGCGGGCATTGGTGCCCCGACTGCATGCCGTGGCCGTATCGGGACGAGCCGAATCCCCGCCCGTGGCACTGGGACAAAGTGGCAAAACACAACCCGTTCTTCGCGCAGATATGGGCACCGCTCCACGACCCCGACGAGGACAACGTGTATGGTCCCGAAATCTTCGACGGCTGGGAGAAATAGATATTCTGACTGATGTATTTTGAGGACTGTTATGAAAACGTTGCTTCTTACGGGTGGTTCTTCCGGTATAGGACTTGCCACTGTTTTGTTATTTGCACAGCATGGATGGCGCGTATTTGAACTTAGCAGGCATGGTGTGAGTCATGACGGAATAACCCATATTTATTGCGATGTTACGGACGAGTCATCTGTGTGTCAGGCAGTTGGCGAAGTATCTGCTCAAACAGACCATATTGATGTTGTCATCAGTAATGCAGGGTTTGGCATTTCGGGACCTATTGAATTTACGACCACAGGGGAAGCACATCGTCAGTTTGATGTGAATTTCTTTGGCGCGTTCTATTTAGTGAGGGCAGTCTTGCCTATCCTGCGGGCTCAGCATTATGGGCGTATTATTTTTACGTCATCTGTTGCTGCGGTACTCAGTATTCCTTATCAAGCTTTCTATAGTGCCAGTAAATCCGCGTTAAATGCTATGTCTCTGGCACTTGCCAATGAAGTACGTCCTTTTGGCATCACAGTTGCCACCCTTATGCCGGGAGATGTGGCTACAGGTTTCACCAATGCGCGTCAAAAAGGAATGGTGGGGCAGAACGTTTATCGTAGTATGGAATCAGCAGTGGCAACTATGGAACAAGATGAACGTAGTGGTATGTCTGCTGAGTATATAGCGCGGAGTCTTTATCGCATAGCCACTCGCCGCACTATCAGACCATTGTATGTAGGAGGTTCATTATATTCGTTCTTTTGCATTCTCCAACGCTTGCTCCCAGCCAATCTTGTCAACAGAATAGTCGGGAGGTTATATTCTTAGCGGGGTCGTACTCGGTACGCAGGAATTATTGTCAGAACAGACTGAGTTGGTCGTCAACGGGGCGGCTGTCTTCGGGGACCTCGTTGGTGATGGTGAAAGGTACACCTGCGGCGTTGTTTACGCTATTTACGTTGGTTGCGTTGGTTGCCGAGGAGGCAGAGGAGTGTTCGGAGGTATTTTCGGATGGGGTGTTTGTGTCCTCTGGGGAGTTGCCATTTTCCTCTGATGAGTTGCCGTTCTCATCGTTGTCTTCCTCGGGGGCAGGTTCAGGTTCGGGCGTGATGTCCTCAATGCGGGCGATGTCGAGTGTGGAGAAACGTTTGCCTTTGGCTTTCGGGGATTTGACATCGATGAAATCGGACATAATGACGTCCATATCGGGCTTGGTCTCGTCCGTAAAGACAAGGCGGAAGGTGGCTTCCGCACGGTCGGAGAGTAGCACAATACGGCTGCTGCTGTTGTCGCCGAGCATATTCTGCGACTTGGGTTGCGCGTCGAGTTGGAAGCGTTTGCCGTAGTAGTAGCCGAGGTCGGCATTCCATAAGGCGAGCGACCAGACCTTGTCGGCATTGAACTTCTCGATGCGCAGGATATTTTGGTCGAAATGCGCGGTGAGTTCGAAGGTGGTGAGGTAGTAGTCGCCCGTGGTGGTGATGACGAGGATGCGGTCCTCGTCCCAGAACTCGCCGAGGTAGGTGCCTTGTGCGTCGTAGTTGATGCGCAAGACATCGGGGTCGAACCACACTTTGCGTCCGCCGAGGGTGGAGTGCCCCTTCTGCTTGAGCGTGATGGACTTGACTTCGTACTTGGTGAGCACGTTGCCTCGTGCGGTGCGGCTCTTGACAGCCAACTCGCTGAGGTCCTTGGTGACTTCGACTTTTTTGAGGTGCAAGGCGGGCTTGAGTTGCACGCGAATAACTTCCGCCTCGCCGTTGGGATTGGCAGTGAAATAGACGACCTTGGAGCCCGGTTTGCCCTGCGTGAGGTCGTACTCCTTGTCACGCGCGATACCGGTGACGGCGAACCGCTTCATGAAATAGATGCCATTCTTGCCGTCGCGATAGATGGCGTTGTAGATGGTTCGCTGGTCGTTCTTGCGGAAGATGTCAATGTGCAGAATGTCGGTGCCGACGAAGAGTTTGTCCGCCACCTTGACAATCTTGTATTTACCGTCCTTGTGGAAGATGATGACATCGTCGATGTCGGAGCAGTTGCAGAGGAACTCGTCCTTTTTCAGCCCCGTGCCGATGAAACCTTCGGCGCGGTTGATGTAGAGTTTCTCGTTGGCTTCGACCACTGTCTTGATGTTGATATTGGCGAAATTGCGCACCTCGGTGCGGCGTGGATAGTGTGCGCCGTACTTCTCACGGAGCGACTGGAACCACGCGATGGTGTAGTCGGTGAGGTGGTTGAGGTTGCGGATGGTGTCCTTGATTTTGCGGTCGAGGTCGCGCATGAGTTCGTCCGCCTTTTTGGAGTCGAAACGCGTGATGCGAATCATGCGGATGTCGAAGAGGCGTTCGATGTCCTCGCGGCGCACCTCGCGGATGAGTTGCGCTTTCCACGGGGTGAGTGCCTTGTCCACAAAAGCCACCAGTTTGTCTTTGTTGGGGGCGTTTTCGTAGCCTTCTTCCTTATATATACGGTTCTCGATGAAGATTTTCTCGAGCGAGGTGTAGAAATACTGCTCCTCGAGTTCGGCTTTCTGTATCTCGAGTTCCCATTTGAGGAGGGCGCGTGTGTTGTCGGTGCTGAGACGCAGGAGTTCGCTGACGTTGGTGAAGATAGGTTTCTTGTTCTGCACCACGCAGCAGTTGGGCGAGATGTTCACCTCGCAATCGGTGAAGGCATAGAGTGCGTCGATGGCTTTGTCGGACGAACTGCCCGGGGCGAGTTGCACCACAATCTTCGCCTCTTCGGCGGTGAAGTCGTCCACCTTGCGCACCTTGATTTTGCCTTTCTGGTTGGCACGGAGGATGGTCTCGATGATTTTGGTGGTGGTAGTGCCGTATGGTATCTCGCTGATTATCAGCGTTCGATTGTCGTCTGCCTTTTGTATCTTGGCACGAATGCGAATGACTCCGCCACGCTCGCCGTCGTTGTAGCGGCTGACGTCAATCTCGCCGCCCGTGGGGAAGTCGGGGTAGAGTTGGAACTCCTCGCCGCGCAGGTATGCCAGCGAGGCATCGCATAGTTCGTTGAAGTTGTGGGGCAGTATCTTCGAGTTGAGACCCACTGCGATGCCTTCCACGCCTTGCGCGAGCAGAAGCGGGAACTTGACAGGCAGGTGGATAGGCTCTTTCTTGCGGCCGTCGTAGGAGAGCATCCACTCGGTGGTCTTGGGGTTGAAGACTGTCTCGAGGGCGAACTTGCTGAGGCGCGCTTCGATGTAACGGGGAGCGGCTGCGCCGTCGCCTGTGAGAATGTTGCCCCAGTTACCTTGGCAGTCGATGAGCAGGTCTTTCTGCCCGAGTTGCACCAGCGCGTCGCCGATACTGGCATCGCCGTGCGGGTGGTACTGCATGGTCTGACCGACGATGTTCGCCACCTTGTTGTACTTGCCGTCGTCCACCCCTTTCATGGCATGGAGGATACGGCGTTGCACGGGCTTCAGACCATCCTCGATGGCAGGCACGGCGCGCTCCAAAATCACATACGAGGCATAGTCCAAGAACCAGTCCTGGTACATGCCCGTGAGGTGCTGCTTGATTGCGTCGTTAAAGTCTGCCATTGGAGATATTATACCATACGCTATGAGCGTGCCGGACAGATTACTCTACGCGCTTGTTGATGATGATATACGAGAGAATGCCAACTACTTCCAATACCATAGCAGTAACAAGTAAAGCATTCTCCTGTACGCCGAAAGCGTAAACAGCCAAGCATACCACGCCGCACAGTACGAGGATAGCCCCTAAATATTTCAAAAAGGTCTTCATTGTGGTTTTGTTTTTTAGTTTCCAACTAATTACGCCGCAAAGTTACGGAAAATTATTGGCAATTGCAAATCTCAGTCAAAAAACTTTTTCGGAGTATTTTATCTTGGTTCCTGTGTTATACAATCCAATAACAAAGTATTTTATGGTAAGTATTTGCATGATTGTAAAAAAATCAGTATCTTTGCGACCGCGAACAGAAACAAACTTATAATAACCTTAAAAAACAAAAGTGTATGAAGAAATCTATGCTTTTTGTAGCAGCCCTGTTCTTTGGCTTGGCTGCTAATGCACAGGTACTCAAAGTAGTATCTATGCAGCAACTCACTTCCCCGTCCGACGTGGATGTGAAAGTGGCAGGCGTCAGCCCCGCAGGGGATTACGTGCTGCTGACTACGGGCTCCAACAAGGGCTTGCAGCGTTACGATGTGGCTGCCAAAACGACTACCGTACTATCGGAAGCCGAAGGCGCAGGCTATAACGTGCAGATTAGTGCGGACGGTCAGGAAGTGGTGTATCGCGAGACCACCATCGGGCGCGACCAACTCCGCCGCAACAACATCGTCCGCAAGAACTTCACCAAGCAACGCCGCAACGTCATCGCTCGCGGACAACGTGACATGGAGAAGATGGCGACTACCGATGCCAAAGCCACCGTTACCATCAGCGACCGTCTCATGGTGCTCCACCAAAACGGCACCACTAAGACCCTTGCCCCCAATGGCACCGACAAGAGTTACATCTGGGCTTCCATCTCACCCGACGGCACCAAACTCTGCTACTACGTATGTGGCGAAGGCTGCTACGTCAGCAATATCGACGGCACCCGACCTCAGTTCATCGCTCATGCCCTCCGTGCCGCTAAGTGGTACGATAACAACACCCTCGTAGGTATGGCAGATGAGGACGACGGCGAGTTCATCACCGCCTCGGCTATCGTGGCTTATACCTTGGACGGACGCCACCAAGTGCTGACCGACAACACCATGATTGCCATGTACCCGAGTGTGGCAAAGAACCTGATTGTCTTCGGCACCGAGGACGGTAGTACCTATATGTTGAACGTTAAATGAGTACGACCATGAAAAAGTATATCCTATTGATTGCCACAGCCTTGATGGCAGTATCTATGTCCGCAGCCGATCTCACGGGCAAGCGTATCTATGTCAACCCCGGACACGGCTCTTTCGGTCCCAATGACCGTCCTTGTGCCACTATTCCTTATCCCAACTTGTCATCTACCGGCATGCCCGATACGTGCGGCTTCTATGAGACAAACACCAACCTTTGGAAATGTCTCTACCTCGGCAAGAAACTGGAGGCTGCAGGTGCCACCGTCCTCTATTCACGTACCGAATGTGGTCCTTGGCCTTACGAGAAAGTCAATGGTCAGTATCCTGATTATACCTACGACAAATACAAGGCTTTACCCGATTATGACAAATACAATCGCAGCCTGAGTGAGATATGCGAAGAGGTAGAGTCTAATAACATTGATTGGTTTATTTCCGTCCACTCCAACGCGGCTACTGAAGGTTCTACCAGCAACTACCCGCTTGTACTTTACCGCGGGCACGATGGCGTGAATACGACAACCACTGATGGTGATGCCAACATTTATGTAGAGAGCAGCAGAGAAAAGGCGCAAGCAATATGGGCATATCGCTATGGCATTATGGCAAGTGGCATTGACCCCGCCTCTGCTTATTCCACGACTTCTATGAACCTGCGTGGTGATATTGACTTCTATGGCAGTAGCAGTACTCGTACCGACAGCAATACCGGTAAGAAGTATAAAGGTCATCTCGGCGTACTGAAACACGGTGCCCCCGGCTTCTTGGTGGAGGGTTATTTCCACACCTATCAACCGGCACGCCACCGTGCATTGAACCACGACTATTGCCACCAAGAGGGCCTGGCATACTACCGTGGTATCGTGGACTACTATGGTGCCGACAAAGAGACAACGGGTTACATCATGGGTACCGTCAAAGACTTGCATCGCAAGATGAGCAACCCGCTGTTTAATTATGCACCCAAGACCAATGACCAATGGATTCCCTGCAACGGCGCAGAGGTTACATTGCTCAAAGGCGGCGTAGAGGTTGCCAAATACAACGTGGACACGCTGTATAACGGTATCTTCGTATTCGAGAATCTCACCCCTGGCGATGACTACACGTTGGACGCTACTTGCAAAGGCTACTACCCCTTGACCGATGACCAGAAAGTAAAGTTCTCGGTGAAAGCCAACGAGACCACCTACCAGATGATTTACCTGTCCGACACCTCGTATGTGCCGCCCACGGTAACCTACTACAACTATCCCGAGCCCGAGCAACCTGCTTACTTGCAGTTGGCTGGCACCTACGAGATGAAGCAGTCCTTTGTCGGCAAGAAGTTGGCAGATGTATTGGCTGACAAGACCGTCCGCCGTGTGCTCTACCGCAACGGCAATATGTACGTCTTGGCAGTGGATGCTGCCAAAGAGCCTACACTCATTGAGGTGGATGCCGAGAAGCAGACCGTACTCAATACCCTGCCCACCGACTTCTGCTCTGTAGTATCCGCAGACGGTTACAAACTGAGCGACATCACCTTCACCGCCGACGGCTATTTGGTTGGTTGCAACTACGAGCACACTGCCTATGATGAATCTCAAGCCAAAGACTACGGAGAAGGTTCATATAATTATTGGAATCTTTACAAATGGGAATCCGATGCCACAGGCTGGAAAGGTGCATTATGGTTTACTGATAGAACCGCTGTCACATCCGGTAACTTCTACAATGCTATGATGGGTTCTACTCTGACTTATTCAGGCACACTCACAGACGGACTCTTAATTGCTCCTGCTATCACGACAGGCAGCAGCAAAGAGACACGTATTGCCATTTACTCTATTGCTGATGGTGCAAAGGCTGGAGGATTATACAATAAGGTAGCCGGCAAATTCAAATCTTCAGAATATGGTGCTACTCAATTCGTTGTTTCTCCGCGTGACGACAAGAACATCATCATCACTTCAGCAAAGAAAGCCCCCATTGAGTGCGCTTTGGTAATGACAACGAATACAGAAATTACCCCTGTTGGCACATTTTCTGCACACACTACGGGTGCCAACTACTTCAAGTACGCACATCGTGATATGATGGTTACTCCTGCAGAGGACGCAGACGGCAAGAATGTGGGTGTGGCATTGTATGATATCACCGATGGTCTTGACAAGGCAGCCCTCATCAAGACCACCAACACCACTTTGGATGCCGCAGACGCTACCTACACTATGGCAGCGGGTGTGGTAAAGAACGCAGACATCACTCTGTATCTGGTACGTGACAGCCTTATCAGCCAGTTCACCACCGTGGGTGTGGACCAACCTGCCGTTGCTTCTATTATGGCATACAACCTCAATGTGACAGAGAGCGAAGATAACTATGTATTCTCCTTCAATGCCAACTCGGACGCTGTGAGTGCCAACCTTATCTTCTATGCAGCAGACAATACCGAAGTAGGTGCTGTAGAGTTGGCTAATGTGGCGAAGGGCGCAAACTCATTTACCATTACCAAAAGCGAACTCCCGGGTGAGACAGGTGCCACCATGACATGGGCAGTAGAGTTGCAAGGTCAATCCATCAGCAATATCGGCACTTTGTACAAGGCGACATCGAAATCATTAGGTTTGACACGTCCATTTATCTCTATCAACAACTCTCCAGAGTCTGAGTACTTCCAGTATCTCTACCTTATGGATAGGGCTGGTAGTTCTAATTCCAATAGCGGGTTATATGCATTCAAACCTGACTACACCCGCATCAACACCACCCCATATAAAGGCGGACGTACAATGTACGGTTCTCCGTATCGCACTTATGTGGATGACCAAGGCTATATTTGGATTTCTGATGGTTCGGACGGATACTCTAATGTAATAGTGGCTGATCCTGCTAATTTGGAGGGCAAGTACGAGGAGTTCTTCCAAGGCACGCGTGATAAAAATGGTATCATCACCAATAATGGTGTCGAAGTAGGTTCTTCTTCGTTAGGTATATCCATCTATGGTATGGGAAAAGATACAAAACTGCTCTCTCTCAACGAAGATGGTGGTACATCACTCATTGCTAACTCCATTGCAATCTACAATATCGGTACTGAAGAAGGTATCTACAAACACTCATGGAGTGAGGCTCCTTCTGCTGTAATCAAAACACAAGGTATTGTGTATGACGGCTATCCACTCGGATGCTCACATGGTATATGGGTGGCTTCACGTCGTTCTGCAGGACAAAACAACACGGGTTATACTGCTCTCAAATTCTACGATTGGGAAGGAAATGAGCAAATGAACTCAGCCAAAGATCCTTATAAAGACATTATTGACGGAGGCTATTCCGGTGCATGTGCATTAAGCAAAGATGAGTCTGTATTGTATTTCATTGATGGTTCCAAACACATTATGGTATGGGACATTGTATGGGAAGACAATAAACCAATCATGACACTGCGTTATACATTTAATTGCGGTCTCTCATCTATCCGCGAAATGCACCTTGATTTTGCAGGCAACTTGGTATGTTCAGGTGAAGATGCAGTTGCTGTCTTCTCGCTGCCAAAGACCGACAACACCACCATCATCCCTGCCCGCAAAGCACTGACAGTATCCAAGAGTGGCACAGGCACCCACGTAGATGAGGTGACTACTCCTGCCCAGTTGGATATGAATGCACCGATGTATGATGTTATGGGGCGTCAAGTAGATAAGACATACAAGGGTATTGTTATCCAAAACGGTAAGAAATACCTGCTGCAATAGCAGCAAGTGCTAACCTAAAGGAGGCAGTCCGGCTGTATGGTTGGGCTGCCTCTTTTGTGCACTATACAAGCACACCAAGCCACAGCGAGCCAATGCTTACCTCAACGACCCTCTCGGGCAGTATTTCGTACGTCAAAGATCACGGGCTGCTTACGTCTGCAGCCTACCGGATTCAACACCTTGAATCACGATGCAAAGGTACTACATCTTCAGAGGGCATTGAGCGTTTCCGGCACTTTCCGGTACTTTCCGGCGCGATTTGGTGCGATTTGTTACTTTCTGCCACTTTTCTTTTCTAATCGGCTATACATCAAACACATACAGGAATGTTCCATACATACAAAAAGGCTGCCTGACAACTTTGCATTGTCGGACAGCCTTCAAATTCCCTTTTAGCAAGGGAAAAAGAAGAGATTACCTCACCTGTGTCAGGTGCCGCACATGTGCATTGAAGGCATCCTTGTGCAGCAAGTCCTCAAGACAGAGGTGCATGCGGTAGTTCCAGAAATGGTGCGGGTCGGACGGCAGGTTGATACGCTCGGCGTGTGCATCGGGCAGGCGCACTTCGCCGTCAATAGCCAGCCAGTCTTGCAGCGGCAGGATAACCCACATGGCAGGGCTGTACATGTGCTGGTTGATGATAAACTCCGCAATCTCGGGTGTCATCTCGCGTGGAGCCTCGCCTTGCCAGCCCATCTGCTCGTTGTAGAAACGCTGGGTGACAGCGCGGTCCTCCTCCCACCATGCGCGGAGCGGGTTCATATCATGCGTACCCGTGGTGCAGACACTCAGATAAGGTGCATCGGCAGGGTGAGCGAACTGCTTGGTCGGGTCTTTGGGCATACGCTGTATTTCCAAAGAAAGTATCTGCAATTGGTGCATCACCTGCGGCACACACGAGGGCACCATACCGAGGTCCTCGCCGCAGCAGAGCATGTCGGTTGAGGCGATGAGTGTGGGCAGTTTGCGCATAGCCGAGTCACGCCAGAAGTCCGTATGGCGGCGGTAGAAATAGTCGTTGTGAATGTTCGCCAGCAACTGACGCTGGTCTTCGTATAGTTCGGCGTAACTGTGTGACTGATAGAGTGCAATGCGCGGGTGCAGCAGTTCGGGGTCGCGTTGGTCGCGCACAAACAGCACTTCGCAATGCAGATAGAGCAGCCCGTTCTTCACGTTATCGGGATTGCACTTGCCCTCCATTGCCTGACGGTTGTCGGGGTTGTCGAAGTACGCCTGCACCTTCACCTGCGTGTCGAACTCGTCCTTGAACCAATACACATACCCGTCGCGCGTGTTGAGGAAATGCTCCTTGGCGTAGTCGGTGTCGTAGCCGAAGACGTCGCCGAGGAAATTGGAGCGGATATAAGGCTTGGTCATGCGGTCCTCATCAAGTTTGACACCCATATTCCACAGGTCTTGCAGCGTGTAGGGCATGGCGGGAGAGAAGTGTCCGCACAGCCCCCATACATCGGTCTTGCGCATCTGCCAGATACGGAAGAAGCCGAGTATATGGTCAATACGGTAGGCATCGAAATAGTCCGCCATCTTGGTGAAACGCTTGCGCCACCACTGGTAGTTGTCCTCTGCCATGACGTCCCAGTTGTAGGTCGGGAAGCCCCAGTTCTGTCCGCGCGCATCGAAGTCGTCGGGCGGTGCACCTGCACTGGCGTCAAGGTTGAAGAGTTGCGGGGCGGTAGTCGCGTCCACCGAGTCGGGCGAGATACCGATGGGTATATCCCCCTTGATGGCCACGCCCACCGAATGTGCATACTCCACAGCGTCCGCCAACTGCTTGTCGGCATGGAACTGCAGGTAGCAATAGAAGTCCTTGGGCTGTTTGTCGCGCTTGGACATAAACTGCGCGTAGGGCAACAGCCATTCCTTGTTCTTCTCCACAAACGCCTTGTACGCCTCCGACGCAAACACCGCTACCTTCTCCGCCTTGTACAGTGCCTTGAAGTACTTCATCTTCTCGTCGTACACGCACTGATAGTCGGCAATCGCTTTCTTGTTGAACTCCGCCTTGGTAGCCAGATACTTCTTCTTTTGCGCAGGTGTCAGCGTGCCCATCTTCTCTATATTTATATAGATAGGGTGCAGTGCAAACACGCTCACGGCGTTGTACGGATACGAGTCGCGGTTGGTGTGCAGCAATGTGGTGTCGTTGATAGGCAGCGTCTGAATCATCTTCTGTCCGGTGGCTACCGCCCAGTCTGCCAGCAACTTCAGGTCTTGGAATTCGCCGATACCGAAGCCGTTCTCGGAGCGCAACGAGAATACGGGCACCGCTACTCCGGCACCTTTCCAGTTGGCTTGCGTGTAGCGGAACGGCTCATCGTCAATCAGATAGTGCTTGCCGCGTTGCACGTCCCACACCTTGCGGTTCTCACCCCACTCGATGTCAATCACTTCGCCCGACTTGGTGTCGATAATCACATATTTATACTCCACCACCGTGCCGATATTGGCGTGGAAAGATGCCGTCCATAGCGGGTTGTAGGTGTCATCGCTGTCGGATATGTTGCTCATTCTCAGCATCTTCGTCTTATCCCACTGTCCGAGGGCAGCCACATTACCCATGATAGCCACCGACTGATGACGCTCCAACCTTGGCACACACACCACCACGCTGATATTGCCCGTCATCTTGCTGTTGCGGGTCATCGGGCGGTGCGCGAACAGCACCTCGCTGAACACTTTCGATGCAAACAGCGAGTGCGGATTATCCTGCCAACGGTCACGGACAACCAGATTCCCGGGCGTACAATCTATCTTGTGCGCCACGTCCTCACGGCGAAGCACTTCGCCCTGCTCATTCAACACGGCGTACGAATAGGATATATAACGGTGTATATCGCTGATAGTCAGTTGTGCAGACCAATCCGCAGAACCATGGCACTCCAAACGTAGCATAGTCGGTGCGGCAGTCTCGTGCACGTCTGCGTCCGCAGCATATTGCACCACCACACTTTGCCCCCACTGAGTTTGGTAATTGATTGAAAATGAAACAGTCATAATCTATATGTTTAGTTTGTTAGTCTTCTTGTAAAACCTGTATTATACTAAAAATTAATGGTCAATTATACGGTAATTACATGTTTATTCCCCCTCAATGACAGGGGTTTTATTCCCTGTTCCTACCCATGTCCCCACCACCATCGGCAGTAGGGTATTTATCACCCATATCATCGTAATGGCAATGGCAATGCCTGCTGTATTCGGGCTGAACACCCCGAACACCACTATTGACAGGCTCCCCCTTACTGCCACGTCCGCCACGGGTACCGATGGCACCACGCCCAACAGCAGATAGTAGGTCGGTATCGCCAGCAGCAGTTGCACGGGGGTCAGCACCACTCCGCAAAACCGCAGTACCAAGGTCAGTTGCACCCCCCATATCACATAGCGCAACAGGCTGATGACCACCACTTTCATAAAGCGTTGCCCTGTCAGTTGTGCCAATGCTCCGAACATTCTCCTCAATTGCTCATTCCGCCACTCGCACTGTGCCAACCGCTTGAGACACACGGGCACCAGCACTATCAACACTGCCACTACCGCCGTAGCAATCAACACATTACGAACATCTATCCCCGTTTCATAGTTTGCCAGCAGCACCACCGCCGGCACCCCCAAGCACACCTCCACCACCAGCAACGCCAACGACCCCACCAAGCCCAACGCCACTGCCGCAGACCACACCGAACTATCGCTCAGCAACATCGCACGTGCAGGGTAATCGCCTGCTCTGTATGGAGTTACAAACGCACCCACATATCCGTAATACACCTGCCTTTGCGCCTCTCTTATCCCCATAGGCTCCACATCGCGCAGCAGCGTCTGCCATTTCCATGCCTCACAAACCACATTCAGCGGCACTAACAATACCGCCGCCAACAGACACGCCCACTGCACGCTACCCGCCATTCTCCAACTATCCACCAACGCTGCATACCCGTCAAACACTACTAGCCTATACACCAGATACCCATACGCCGCTACTGTCAGCAGTATATTAAATATGCGCATATATAGGCTTTTCGGTTTCATTTACGGCTGCAAAGTTACATAAAATCGCCGAATTATACAAAACCACAGCAAAAAACATATAGCAACTGTGTGTATGACGACGCGAGCCGCATCGTCCCCCAATATTAAGGAGCAGTGCGGCGGGCGACGAGTATGGAGAGGAGATAGAGGGCGTAGATAGGGAGTGCGACAAGGAGAAGCGTAACGGCATCGCCGGTCGGGGTGATGACTGCGGCGGCAATGAGAATAGCCACGAAAGCATGTTTACGGTATTGGCGCATGGCTGGCGCAGTAAGCAGCCTGAGGCGTGCCAAGAAATACGTAATAACAGGCAACTCGAAGAGTATTCCCATTAGCAGGGAGAGGACGAGGAACAGGGAGATATACGAGGAGATAGTGATTTGGTTCGCTACGTCCGGCTGCACCTGATACGTACTCAAGAACCGGTATGCGAAGGGGAATATCACAAAATAGTTGAGCAGTACCCCCATCCAAAACAACAATGTGCCGACGGTTACGATACCCACAGCGGCACGCTTTTCCGATGCATAGAGCGCGGGTGCGACAAAGCCGTACAACTTGGCTATGATATAAGGCGAGACGAGTACGAACCCCGCCGCCAAGGAGACGGTGAGGTGCGTCATGAACTGCGCGGTGAGTTCGGTGGCAATAAACGAAGGCGTGTGGTCGGGTGGGGCAAGGGCACTCCAATGCAGCCGTTGCGACAGCCATTCCATACCGCGAAAGACGAAGAAATCTCCCCGTGAGGGTGCGAAGACAATGGAAAACAACGGCGTCTTGCAACAGAAAGCCACCACGGAGGCTACCCCCCATGCTGCAATACAACGCCAAAGGACACCCCGAAGGTCTTCGAGGTGCTCGCCCAACGGTTTGTCCTGTGGGTCAGAGGGTTTCACTCTTTGTCCGTTTTCCCTGCCTGTGCGTCTTGTTTGCTGTCGGTCTTGTCGGGCTCATCGTCCTGTCCGGCAAGCCCTTTCTTGTACTCGTGGACACCTTTGCCCAAGCCGCGCATGAGTTGGGGAATCTTGGCTCCTCCGAATAACAACAAGATAATCAGAGCAATAACAATAATTTCAGTTGTTCCTACCATAGTACACTATACATATATAATTACCATATTATAAACCAGCAACCTCTATATTATAAACATATAATTGCCGTGTAATTAGCCATTAATTTCCGCCATTATTAACCAAAACATTCAAAACCTACAAAACTCGGCGCGCGCGACATGCGCACGCTGTATGCGACAAGGACGGTATAATGAACATATAATTGCCATGTAATTAACCATTAATTTGCAGAAAGGGGTGAGATGGTGGCGGCATACATAGCCCATCCCTTGCTTATCCCTTGCTGAATCACATACTAATCACATACTAATCACATACTAACCACATACTAATCTCATACACTTAACCCGAGATTCACCCGACTTTCCCCCGACCGTTATCTGACCTTCATCTGACACTTATCTGACCCGTATTTGACCATTATTTGAGCCTTGTCCGATGTTTTAGCGAGATTTAACCGAAAATTAACCTCGTTTTACACGGGGTTGGCACGCGAAATGTTCGGCGGGCAGGCGGAAACTCCAAGTCGGGAGACTGACGTTCCCCGTGGGGTGGTTGGTACGCCAATCACGCAGACAAAGGTACACCAATTTTTGAAATAGGGAAAATATATAGGAAGAAAACATGGAAAAAAGAAGTTTTTTTCGGAAAAATGCACACCCGGTTAGGGGGTGGGCAAGGTTGAACTGTCATATAAGTGTCTAATCGAAATGGGAAGCATTGGTACCAATATGGTGAGGACTTCTGCGCAGCAGGAGTTTGAGCGTCTGTACAACGCCTATTGCGGGCGTATCTATAGTTATGCCATGATGATTTCGAAAGGCGATACGTACTTGTCGGAAGAGATACTGCAAGCCACGTTCATGAAGTTGTGGGAGCATTGGTCGGAGTTGAAGACCCCCGAGAAAGCGTTGCAGTACCTGTTTGCGACGGCGAAGCACACGTTTCTGAACTACTGCGAGCATGAGGCGGTGAAGTTGGTATATACGGACTATGTGCTGGCACGTCAGGACGAGGCGGACAACCACGCCGAACAGCAGCAGGACGCACAGTTTCTGGAGGCGTATCTGAAAGAGGTGATAAGCAAGATGCCGCCGATGCGGCAACGGGTGTTCGTGATGAGCCGCTACCAGCACAAGACGAACAGGGAGATAGCCGAGGCGCTGCGGATAAGCGAGAAGACCGTGGAAGTGCATATCACACTGGCACTGAGGGAGTTGAAAGAGAGGTTGAATGATTGACGGGGCACGTAATTGCCATGTATGAAGGGATAAGGGAACATATAATTACCGTGTAATTAACCATTAATTCCAGAGTGAGGATTGCTCCATTAAAAGCCATTAAAGAACCATTAAAAAAGGAAGGGAACATATAATTATCGTGTAATTAGCCATTAATTTCCACGGAGGAAGGTCTGTTGGATACTGAGGTGCGAAAGAGATTGTGTTTGAATTATTAAGAGATTGTGAGTGAACTTTATAGAAGGAAACGTGAATGAATGATGTGAAAGAATTGTGCGAGAAGTACCTGCAAGGTGCGTTGTCGGAGACGGACCGCGAGCGGTTGCTGTATGCGCTGAAGAGCGATGCAGGGATAGACGCGTGGCTGCGGCAGTCGATAGAGATGGCGGATGACGCTATCCCCGACGGCGTGCGTGAGCGCGTGCTGGGCAATGTGTTGGGTACGGCTACGGGCAGTCAGGAGCCACAGCGTGTGGTGCCGTTGTCGTCCGTCGGGCGTGTGTGGCAACGTGTGGCAGCCGTGGCAGTGGTGGTAGTGATGACGGGTTTGGGCGTGCTGGCAGGACATTGGCTGATGCCTTCGCAACAAGGTGCGGAGGGCATGCTGAGTATTCGCACGGGGGTGGGGGAGCGTAGCAATGTGACGCTGCCCGACGGTACGGAGGTGCAGTTGAATGCCAAGACGACGGTGACTTACGACTGCTCGATGCCCCACAGCGAGAGGCGTGTGCAGGTGGACGGCGAGGCATATTTCAAGGTGGCGAAAGACGCGGAGCACCCGTTTGTGGTGTCAGCAGACGGCGTGGATGTTACGTGTCTGGGTACGGCGTTCAATATACGGAACTATGGTGAGGAGCGGAATGTGTCGGTGCTGCTGACGGAAGGCAAGGTGCGCGTGTCGGCGGGAGAGGCAGACTTGACGATGGAGCCCAACAGCCGTGTGGTGTTCGACAAGGGGTCGCAGTCGATGTCGAAACAGTTGGTGAACCCCGAGAATTACCTGTGCTGGCTGAACAACGAGATACGATACAACGACCATACGTTGGAAGAGATAGCGGCAGAGTTGTCGAGGAACTATAATATCCGCATCGTCATCACGTCGGACAGGCTGCGCGAAGAGCGGTTTACAGGGTACTTGGGGCATAGCAGCCTAAGGAACGTATTGGAGGTGCTGAGCATGACATCGAATATGCGGTACTACTTCGACCAAGATACGGTGGTGTATGTGTATGAGAGGAATTAAGTCATTTACGATTTACGAATTGACGATGTACGATTTATTTTGGCATTTGATGATTTGCATTGATTATAAATAATTTAATAACTAATTTATCATGAAGAAAGTTTATGCTTTGGCACTGAGCGTGGTCTCATGTGCGAGTATGTTCGCCACACAAGTGAAAGTGGGCGATGACCTTCAGGCAGCATTGGATGCCGCTAAGGCGGGTGAGACGCTGTACGTGCAGGAAGGTACGTTTGTGGGTAACTTCACCATGAAAGACGGTGTGAATGTGAGCGGCGGCTGGGACGAGACATTCACTACGCAAAAGCAGTATGGTACCGTGTTGGACGGCAATGCCAAAGGGCGCGTGCTGACACAGACGGCGGACTTTACGCAGGAGACAGTGTATGACAACCTGACCATTCAGAACGGTTGCCTGCAAGAGAACGGCAAAGGTGCAGGCGTGTACCTGCTGTGGAAGAGCAAACTGACGAACTGCCTGGTGCAGAACAATACGTTTGCAGAGGGGGTGACGAACTGCGAAGGCGGCGGCTTGGCACAAGACAAGGACGATAATGCGGGCGACATCGTGGCAGATAACTGCGTGTTCCGCAACAACAAGGCGACTCACGGCGGTGGCGTGTATCTGCGTTCTACCATTACGAACTGCGTGATAGAGAACAACGAGACGCTGCAAAAGCACCCGGGTGGCGGTGCGCACCTGCAATGGGGACGTATGTACAACTGCATTATCCGCAACAATCACTCGACGGAAGATGCGGGCGGCGTGCGTGCTTACGGCAACTGCAAGTTGGTGAACTGCCTGATTGCGGGCAATACGTGCGATGTGAAAGTGGCAGGTCTGGCTTTGGAGCGTACACTGAGCGAGGTGATTAACTGCACCATCGTGGACAATGCGCAGACGTTGGCAAGCACCGACCAAGAGTATTGCGGTGTACGCTGTGACTCGGAGAACGCAGACGGCAATATGTTTGTAAACAACGTGATTTGGGGCAACAAGGCAGGTGACAAGGTTTGGAGCCAGCAGATTAGTTGGAACCTGACGAAATACGGCACTTGCGTGGGCAATGCCATTCAAGGCAAGGTGCCCGGCGATGTGAAGGCATTGGTGCTGGGCGAGAATATGGAGGCGAACGGTCCGCACTTCGCTAACCCCGAGAAGGGCGACTACACGCTGTTGGCATCGTCGGCATTGTTGGACAAAGGTGTGCAGCAAGACGCCAGCAAGTATGTGGTGAAGACGGATTTGGCAGGCAAGGCACGTGTGCAAGGTCTGTCGGTAGAGCCCGGTTGTTACGAGTTGGCAACGGCGAATGTGCGCGCTAATGCGGAGGACGCTGCGGCTGCAGGCAAGGCTTTGCAAGACGCTATTGACGCGGTAGAGGCAGGTACGACGGTGTTCGTGGAGGCTGGTACATACCAAGGCAACTTCACGATGAAGGAAGGTGTGCAAGTGAGCGGCGGTTGGAACAGCGATTTCACAGCGCAGAGCGAGTATGCATCGGTGCTGGACGCTAATACCAGCGGGCGTGTGCTGAACCAAGGTGCGGACTTTACGACCTTGACCGTGTGGGAGAACTTCACGGTTCAGAATGGTAAGTTGGCAGAGAAAGCAGCAGATAACTTGGGTGCCGGTGTGGCATTGCGCAAACAAGGGCGCGTAGTAGGCTGCTTGATTCAGAACAACACCTATACCTACACATCGGGCAACTGCATGGGTGGCGGTTTGGGTCACGACAGTGGCAACCGCAACGACACATGTGCGGTGAACTGCGTATTCCGCAACAATCTTTCGACTCACGGTGGCGGTGCCCGCGTGAGAGGTGTGGTGGTTGGCTGTACTTTTGAGAAGAACACCTCGAAGAATGGTGGCGGTCTGTACCTGCAAGGCGGTGCGGCATACAACTGCGTTGTCCGCGAGAATAGTTCACTTGGCAATGCCGGTGGTGTGGACGCGTATGCTCAGTGCGTGTTGGTGAACTGCGTGATTGCAAAGAATATAGCAGACGGCACCGTGGGCGGTCTTTCCGTTCGTAGCGGTAACCGCGAAGAAGCCAATAGCGGCTCGGATATTATCAACTGTACCATCGTTGAGAACAACCAAAAGAGCACAGGCAATCCGCAGTTCTGCGCTGCGCGTTTGGATGTCCGCAACAACCCGAACCATATCTTTGTGAACAATGTCATCTGGGGCAACAGCGCAAACGGTGAGGTGCAAGCAACCCAATTGGGCGGCTATCCTCAAGGCTATGGTGTGCGCACGAACAATGCGTTCCAAGGCACCATCAATATCAATGCCGAGTATATCTCGTTGGGCGAGAATATGGCTGTGAACGGTCCTCAGTTTGTGGATCCCGCTAACGGCAACTACGCTTTTGCATGGTCGTCGCCGTTGTACAATGCCGGTCTGAACAGTGCTATGGATAAGATGGTGGGCGACAAGGACATCATGGGCAACACTCGTATGCAGGGCGAGAATATCGACCTCGGTGCTGTGGAGCATAGGGTGTTCACCGCTACGATTAAGCCGATTGAGAACGGTACGTTGGTATTGGACTACGGCGTGAAAGACACGCTGGCAGCAGGCACACGCTATGTGCCCGAAGGGCTGACGGCTACCATTTTGGCTACGCCTGACAAGGACTATACGTTGGATTCTATCCTGCTGAATGACACAGAGGTAGAGCCTGTTGATGGTGTCTATGTGTTGCCTGCAGTAACGGCTGACTTCACGTTGGCAGTAGCCTTCAAGAGTACACCGACATCGGTGGTAAATACCGACGATGCAACGGTGGTGCGGAGCGTTTACGATATGCTCGGCAACCGGATTGCTACGGGTGTGGAGAACCTCGGTGCAGGTATGTACATCGTGGTGACCAACCATGGCGCAAAGAAAATATCCATTCAATAAACCGATATGAAACGTATCACTCGATTTGTGATTCTGGGACTCATCGCTGCGGCGTCGTTGGCTTGCAACAAGCCAACGACCGCGGTGACGGTGCCCACCTTCTCTGACATCGTGGTTTCGCCCGCACAGGATACCTACCATGTTGGCGACACGGTGACATGCACTATCCGCCGACTGACATTGGGTTCGGACAACCTGCAAGGCGACCAGTATTGGTTCTATGCGAGTTGGTGGTTCTCCAACCCCGAACTGACAGCCGACTTCCAAGAGTTTGCCGATGTGGAAGGCGTTGAGCAGGCTACGTCATCGCCGATTGTGCTGACCGAGGCAGGCGAAGTGCGCCTGTATTTCTTCGGCAAGTTGGAGTATCCCTGTTGGGAGTTCCGCAAGATAGAGATTCCCGTCACCCTTAATGTAGTAGCAGAATGAAACGACTCTCATCCCTTCTATGCGCATTGGTTTGCGCTGCGGTGATGATGGCGCAGACCATCACGCTGAGTGTCAGCAACCAGCCTATACGCAACGTTCTGCCGCAGGTGGAGCAGTTGTCGGGCTATCACTTCTTCTACAACTCGAGCAGTCTGCAAGGGTTGGACAAGACCGTGACGCTCAACCTGACCAACGCCCCTATCGAATCGGCCCTCAACCAGTTGTTTGCCGGTTCGGGTATCACGTTCACGATGATGGACAACAAAGTCATCGCGCTGTCGAATACGCAGGAGAAGACTGCTATCGGGCGCGTGGTGACGGGTACGGTGTATGACGAGACGCACGAGCCTATCATCGGTGCATCGGTCATGCTCAAGCACTCCACCACGGGTACCATCACCGACCTTGACGGTCAGTTTTCCATCGACAATGTGAAGGCCGGTCAGTACCTGCAAATATCGTTTGTGGGCTATCAGACCTACGAACTGCGCATTGCCGACAACACCAACAACTACTCCGTGACGCTGCGCGAGAATACCAAGCAGTTGGACGAAGTGGTCGTGGTGGGCTATGGTGCGCAGAAGAAAGTGAACCTGACAGGTGCCGTGTCGGTGGTTACTGCCGACGAGGTTACGGGGCGTCCTACGCAGAACATGGCTACGGCGTTGCAGGGTGCAGACCCGTCGCTGAACATCACCATGAACTCGGGCGGTCCGTCGTCGGACTACAAGATTGACATCCGCGGCGTAGCCAGTATCAACAGCGGTGCCAAACCGCTTATCCTGGTGGACGGCGTGGAGATGGACCTCAAGCGTGTGAACTCCAATGATGTGGAGTCGGTGAGTGTGCTCAAGGACGCTTCGGCAGCCGCTATCTACGGTGCCAAAGCCGCAGCGGGCGTAGTGCTCATCACCACCAAGACGGGTTCCGAAGGCAAGGCTCCTACCGTGACGGTGGATGCCAAGGCTGGCTGGAAGACCACCACTACCTCCACGGACTTTGTGTCGCAAGGGTTCTATTCGGCGTATATCAACGACATCTTCATGTATCAGCACGTGGGCTATAACATGACCACATACACCGATGCCGATTATGCCGAACTGTGGATGCGTCTCGACGACACCACCGAGAACCCCGAACGTCCGTGGACAGTCAAGCAGTTGGACGGCAGTTACAAGTACTACGCCAACTTCAACTGGTACGACCACTACTTCAAGAAGAACCGCCCCATGCAGGACTACAACGTGTCCGTCACTGGCGGCAACGACAAGGTGAACTACTACGTCAGCGGTCGCTACTACAACGAGATGGGTATGTTGGCGCAGAACACCGACCGTTGGGACAACTTCTCCACGCGCGGCAAACTGAATGTGAAGATTCGTCCGTGGTTGCGCTATGGCATGAACTTCAGTTACTTCAACTCCAAGTACACATGGCCCGGCACCGAGTCGGTACGCGAGGTCTTCCGTGTGGGTACGCTCCACGCGATGCCCTTCGTGCCGTCCACCAATCCTGACGGCTCGTCGGTGTATATGAACCACTATGTGTACAATGGTGCCGGCACGGTGGGCGACGGCATGAACGCCCTGCTCAACTACGGCAAGCACACCAATAGCGAGAAGAACAACGAGATGGTGGTGCAGAACCGCCTCGACATTGACCTCTACAAGAACCTCACTCTCTCTGCCGACTACTCGTTCACATGGCGCACCAAGGAGATTGGCAACCGCTCCGTGCTGGTGCCTTACTCCGAGAAAGAGGGTGTCACCTCGTACATCAACAACTTCCGCTCGGTGGACAAATACAAGCAGACCATTGCGCGCTACCAGACGCACAACTACAACGTCTATCTCACATGGAACCCCACATGGGACGACCATCACCTCACTCTCATGGGCGGTTACAACGGCGAGTACTATCGCTACCACGCGCTCACCGCTGAGCGTTACGACCTGATGACCGAGGAACTGAGCAACTTCAACTTTGCCAAGGGCGAGGTTACCGAACTCAGCGAGACGGTGCAGGAGGCGGTAACCAACGGTGTCTTTGCGCGTGCCAATTACGACTATGCGGGCAAGTACCTCTTCGAGGTCTCGGTCCGTGCCGACGGCTCGTCGCGCTTCGCCAAGGGGCACCGCTGGGGTGTGTTCCCCGCCGGCAGTATGGGCTGGCGTATGAGCGAGGAACCCTTCTGGGAGGGTATCTCCGACTGGTGGAGCAACAGCAAACTGCGTGTCAGTGCCGGTCAGTTGGGCAACCAACTCGTGGGCTACTACGATGCCTACCAGACCATCAGCACCGACAACTCGTTTGACCAGTCCATTACGCTCGACGGCACGTCCGTCCTCCAGTACGCCACCGAGAGTTCTCCCAACGCCGGCGACCTCACGTGGGAGAAGATGACCACCTACGATGTGGGTATCGACTGGGGCTTCTTCCGCAACCGTCTCAACTTCACGGGCGACTTCTATGTCCGCAACACCACCGACATGCTCGTGGCTGGTCAGGGTTTGCCTTCCGTCTATGGTGCAGCGGCTCCCAAGGTCAATAGTGCCGACATGCGCACCATCGGTTGGGAAATCGCCCTCTCGTGGCGCGACAAGCAACGCCTCGGCGGCTACGATTTCGAGTATGAGATTGCTGCAGGCCTGGGCGACTACACCTCCACCATCACCAAGTTCGACAACCCCACCCATATCATCTCCGCAGGCTACTACGAGGGCATGACCCTCGGCGAGATATGGGGCTTCCGCTCGGGCGGACTCTTTGCCTCCGACGAAGAGGCTGCGGCATATCCTGTGGACCAGTCGCTGCTCTATGGCGACATCTTCAAGGAGGCTGTGGACGGCCGTACAGGTCCCCGTGCAGGCGATGTCTATTACCTCGACCTCGATGGTGACGGTGTCATCAGCAACGGGCAGGGCACTGCCGACGACTATGGCGACCGTGTCATCATCGGCAACAGCCTGCCCCGCTACAGTTACAACTTCCGTGTCGGCATCGAGTATTTCGGCTTCGACTTCAGCATGTTCTGGCAGGGTGTAGGTCGTCGCGACTGGTACCCCACCAACGAGGCTACCACTTTCTGGGGACCCTATTCGCGTCCGTATCAGGGCTTGATACCCTCCAACTTCATGCAGAACGTATGGAGCGAGACCAACCCCGACGCTTACTTCCCGCGCTACCGTGCCTACGAGGCACTCGGTTCGCAGAACTCCCTCGGGCAGCCCAACGACCGCTACCTGCAGAACATCGGCTACCTGCGTCTGAAGAACCTCACCATCGGCTACACCCTGCCGTGCTGGAAGAAGGTCTTCTCCGAGTTCCGTATCTATTTCTCCGGCGAGAACCTCTGGTACACCTCGCCGCTCAAGAAGTACTGCGACACCATCGACCCCGAGTCGGCAGCCGCACTCAGCCAAGCCATCACCTATGGCTTCTCCAAGTCGTTCACGTTTGGTCTGACAGCCACTTTCTAATAGGAGGACAGCACAATGAAAAAATCGATATTATTCTTCCTGACCGCCACGCTCGTGCTATGCACCGCGTGCAATATGGACAAGTATCCGCAGGATAAACTGTCCCCCGAAACCTACTTCTCCTCCGAGCAGGAGTTGCGGCTCTACACCAACTATTTCTACTCGCTCATGCCTTCGGGCAGCGAACTCTACGGCGAGGAGGGCGACCATTTCGTAGCCCCCACGCCCAGCCGCGACGTGCAGGGCACGCGCCTCGTGCCGTCCACCGACAGCAAGTGGGACTGGACCATGCTCCGCAAAATCAACTTCTACCTCGAGCACTCGTCCAACTGCACCGATGAAGACGCACGCGCCCACTACGACGGCGTGGCGCACTTCTTCCGTGCCTACTTCTATTTCCTCAAGGTGCGCAACTATGGCGATGTGCCTTGGTACGACTCGGTCATCGCCTCCAGCGACTCCGCGCTGCTCAACAAGCCCCGTGACTCGCGGGCACTCGTGGTGGAGCATATCCTCAGCGACCTCGATGCCGCTATCAGCCGGTTGCCCGATGCCCATACCCCCTATGAGGTCAACAAGTGGACAGCCCTCGCCCTCAAGTCGCGTGTCTGCCTCTTCGAAGGCACCTTCCGCAAGTACCACGACGGCGATGTCTTCAACCCCGACCATCTGCCGTGGCAGTCGCTCCTCGAGCAGTGCGCCGAAGCCTCCCTCACCCTCATCAACGAGGGCGGCTACTCGCTCTACACACAGGGCGCAGAGCCTTACCGTGACCTCTTTGCGTCCCTCGAAGCCAATGCCGACGAGTACATCTGGGCACGACGCTACAGCAACGACCTCAACATCAAGAACAACGCCAACGCCTACTCCGTAGCGCGTGCCACGGGCTTCACCAAGCGTTTCGTGGATATGTACCTCATGGCGGACGGCACGCGCTTCACCGACATCTCGGGGCACGACACCCTCACCTACGTGGCGGAGTGTGCCAACCGCGACCCCCGTATGGCGCAGACCATCCACACCCCGGGCTATATCCAGAAGGGTGCTGCCAAGACCGCTGCCGTGGACCTCAAGCAGACTTTCACCGGCTACAAGTACATCAAGTACGTCATGGAGAGCACCTACAACACGTGGGACGGCTCACTTGTTTGCCTGCCCATCTTCCGTTTGGGCGAGGTCTATCTCAACTACGCCGAGGCCAAAGCCGAACTCGGCACGCTCACCCAGGCGGACCTCGACGCTTCTGTCAATGTCCTCCGCGACCGTGTCTCCATGCCGCACCTCGACCTCGCGGCTGCCAATGCCAACCCCGATGCCTACATGGAATCGTGCTACCCCAATGTGGAGCAGGGTGCCAACAAGGGTGTCATCCTCGAGATTCGCCGCGAGCGTCTTATCGAGACACCCCTCGAAGGACTCCATTTCTGGGACATCATGCGCTGGCGCGAGGGCAAAGCCTTCACCCAGCCGCTCCTCGGCATGTACTTCCCCCGACCGGGCAAGTACGACCTCACGGGCGACGGCAAGGCGAATGTCGCACTCAATGCACCCGGGCAGTCGGGTGGCGGCGGTATCGGTGTCACCAAACTCACCATCGGCACCGATGTCATCCTCACCGGCGAGACGAGTGGCAACATGCAGGCGTTCTCCGACCTCCTCTTCACTTTCGACGAGGGCAAGGACTACCTCTATCCCATCCCCACCAACGAGCGCGTACTCACCAACGGCGCACTCACCCAGAACCCGGGATGGAAAGACGGCTTGAACTTCTAATAAACAACAATAACTCATAACAACTTCAAATTTTATGCTTATGAAAAAGTCTTTATTCACAGTGCTCGCTATGGCACTCACCCTCAGCCTCAACGCTGAGCAGTACTTCTTCTCGCCCAACGGCGCAGGCGAGGCAGATGGTTCGTCTTGGGAGAACGCTGCCGCAGGCGAATACCTTGGCACCACCGTTGCCAATGCCGAACCGGGCACCGAGTTCTACATCATGGAAGGCTCCTACCTGCCCGACAACACCACCAACATGTGGTATATCCCGCAGGGCATCACCATCCGCGGTGGCTATCCCGCTGATGCCACTGGTACCGACACCAAAATCAACTACACCACCGCAGGCACGTCTGTCTTCTCCGCGGACCTCGACGGCGACGGCAAGGGCGACAACACCTCCTACGCCTTTGTTTACATGGGTATCAAGGACAAACAAGGCGACAAGGACGAGCAGTTCTACAAGGACACCAAACTTACATCTGTCTGGGGCATCACCTTCCGCGACGGTGCACGCACCAATGGCAAGTACTGGGGCAACATGGTCTTCCTCAAGCACGTCAAGGCGGATTTCCACTTCTGCCAATTCATCAACAATGTCGAGAAGGAGGAGAACAACGCCGCTATCGTGGCTTGGGGCTGCCAACTCCGTATGTTCGACTGCATCTTCCGCGACAACCAGTCGCCCAACTCCGGTGCAGCCTTCCTGACCCGTGCACGCAACTCTGATTCAAACAACTCCGACCCCGCCAACAACGGCGTGGCACTCTTCGAGCGTTGCGAGTTCACCGACAATATCTGCCCGGGTACCTATGGCGGAGGCGCTGCTATTGCCGACAATGCAGGCACCACCTACTTCGTCAACTGCACCATGTCGGGTGCTTATTGCCAGAAGGCAGGTGGCGCATTCCGCAACTCCACCAACGACGTAGCCTTCTTCATCAACAACACCTTTGTCAACAACTGGACCACACAAGCCACCAGTTCCGCAGGCGATGGATTGTCTTCCGGCAGAAACAGTACCTCGTATTTTGCCAACAATGTCTTTGTCAACCCCGCCGAGCGTGACAAGTTCGACGCAGCCAACCACGCGGTTGTCTTCCTCCAAGAGGCTGATACAAAGGCTGTTTCAGCAGGTTACAACGTCTTCGGTACGCTGTTCGACAACGGCGGCAACACCTTTGCTGCCACGGACCGCCAGTCGGTACTCAACAACATCTACACGCAGGAGAAGGTCTTCGGCACCAACACCCTCACCGACAACGGCGGATTCAGCAAGACCATCGCACCTATCCTCGACATCACGGGCATGACCCTCGCAGCCCTGCAAGCCGCTATTGCTAAGTGGCCTATCGAAGACGCTGTCAAAGAGGTCATGGACGTCACCCTCGACCAACGCGGCTACACACGTGCTGCCACCACCATGAGCGGCGCATTCGACAGCAACGCCACCAACCCCTCTACGGGTGTCAGCAACGTTATTGTTCCTGCTGCCGACAATACTGTCTACACCATCCTCGGACAACCCATGGGCACCGACATCGACGCCCTCCCCGCAGGCATGTATATCCAAGGTGGCAAGAAGTTCATCAAGTAATTACCAACCTGTTTGTTATCCGAATATCAAATAGGAATAAGTAGGATTTCAAACACGGTTTAATCCCCGTTTCGCAGAGGCTGTATAGCCCCGCTATGCAGCCTCTGCCTTTATCCGCACCATCAATCCACCATCAATCCATCATCAATCCACCAATAATCCGCCAGCAATCCACCAATAATCTGCCACCTATACATCATCTCTACATAATTTAACATCGACTAAGCCTCGTGTCTTCCTCGGGTTAAGTGTATGAGATTAGTATGTGATTAGTATGTGATTAGTATGAGATTAGTATGTGATTCCCGCGACCATATCGATACTTTGTTGGGGGACGTGAAGCGTAAGGCAGGTGTGCGCAGCACACTGAGTGCCGTAGCGACAACGAAGCCCTGTGGGCTGAGTAGAACTCCTTATCGGCTCGCGTCGTTAAAATACAAAAACACATCCCATAGCAAACAGTATATAAAATTAATGGTTAATTACACGGTAATTATATGTTTATAATATGTTTATGAACCGTCTTTTAGTCTTTCTTACATGTATCCTCTGCGCCCTCCCTATGGCTGCCGCAGACTCCGGCGTACATCGCTTTGCCACGTTCAATATCCGCTACTGCAATCCCAACAACGGTGACACGGGCGACAAGTTATGGGCGAACCGCCGTCAGTATGTTACCCGTATAGTCACCGACTACGATTTCGATGTCGTCGGCTTCGAGGAAGTGGTGGGTAACAACCGCGACTCGCAGACGGGCAAGTCCCAACTGCAGGACCTTGTGGACCTCCTGCCCGACTACGGCCATCATCAGTTTGAGCGTTCAGGCACCTCCTACGAATACAACGCCGTTTTCTACAAACGGTCCCGATATACCCTCCTCGACAAGGGAGGATTCTATGTCAATGAGCACCCCTCCACACCGGGCAAGGGTTGGGATTATTCCGACCACGAGAACCTGCCCCGTTGCGTAGCGTGGGTGCACCTGCGAGACAACGATTCAGGGCAGGACTTCTATTTTGCCACTGCCCATACCAGTTACGGACCTATCCCGTCGGGCATTCATGGCGCACAGGTCATCAGTTCGCAGTTGCACAATATCGCAGGGCAGACACCCATTGTATTGGTGGGTGACTTCAACATGGTGCGCACATCCCACGAGGAAGCCTATCGCGGCTACGCCTCTGTCTTCTACGATGCCGCACTCCAAGTCAATACTACCTGTCGCCCCAAGGGCAACATCACGCACACTGCGTCCAACTGGTACCCTGCCACCAGCCAGAACTGCCAAGGCAGTGAGTTCGACTATATCTTCTATGACCACATGACACCGCTGTCCCGCGAAATCATTACCGAAGACTATAATAGGGGCATCGCGCCCTCCGACCATTTCCCGCTTGTAGTCTCATTCCGCTTGGGCGATGCCAATCACCCGACCTGTTTCTATGCGTCCAACCCCGATGAACTCCGTACCGCATTGGCATCTGCCACCATGCTCGACACCATCTGCCTGGCTGCGGGCGACTACACCCTGTCCGAGACCATCGTTCCCCAAGCCTCTCTCACTGTCATCGGCGGATACAACGCCGACTTCTCCGACATCATCGGCGAATCCACACTCCACCTCGCCACAACGGGACAAGTGTTCTCCATACCTCACTACTACTCGTTGAGCCTCTACAACATCACCCTCCGCGATGGCAAGACCACCCTTCAGCAGGGCGGGGGCTTGCTATTTAGCCACGGCAACCTGCTTTCGCTCAACCGGTGCCGTTTCCTCAACGCATATTCTTCCACCATGGGCGGGGCTGTCAGTGCCACCACACACAGCCTGTCACTCAACGGTTGTTTTTTCTCTTGCGACACTGCTAAACAGACGGGTGGGGCGGTGTACGCCACATGCCAAGCCACTCTCACTGTCCACGACTGCCAATTCCGCAACAATGCCGCTGCCGACGGCGCAGCACTCTTCACCAATGCCTACCGCACCGCGGACATTCAGTGCTCCTCGTTCACAGGCAACGGCAGCGAGAAGTACGGTACTGTCCACCTCTTCCCCTACGAATATGCCCTCTCGGCAAACATTGTCAACTGCTCCTTCCTCAACAACACCCTCAATGCCAAGAAGGGACTTGCCACTGTCACCAAACTCTATGGCGGCACGGGCGTGTATGCCAAGATGAACTCCAACGACCAACTCTTCAACATTGCCCATTGCACTTTCATCGGCAACCGTACCTGTTTCACAGGCACCGCGGCTAACTTCACAGGCTCCACCCTGCAAATCGAACTGGGAAAAGCCTGCATGATGAACTGCCTGCTCTTGGCAAACACACTCGAAATCGCAGGTGCCGAACCCGTATTCTCCGACTATGTCGTAGCCGAGAGTGCCAATCTCTGGCGCAATACCTACAACTTGCACGCTGCTTCCGCCGATATTCCCAACTGGCAGTCGGTGCTTGACCAATCCATTGCAGGCACGTGGAGCGATGGTCATTTCACCGCTACAGTACTTTCCGACGGAGCATACCAAATCCTCAACCCCGTCTTGGCAGGCTACAACCTATGCTGTCTGCCCACCACACAACGCCTGTGTGAATCCGCTTTCGGCTTCGACATCAATGGCGACGGCACCGTCACGGGCTACCTCACCTACGACCAACTGCGCCATACACGTGCTATCAAGTCCTGTATCGGTGCCATTGAGCACTCCCAACAATCCACAGACATCACCGCTCCCGAGCAGTCTGCCGACCTTCGCCTTATTGGTGAACATACGTATCTGCTGCCCGCTGCCGACCATATCACCCTCTTCAACGCCGCAGGAGCGTGCCTATGGTCGGGCAGTGGCAACACCATCGACCTCTCTGCCTACCCCCAAGGCATCTATTTCGTGAACAATCACAAAGTTATTCGCTGATATGAACCGACTCACATCTATCCTCTGTTTCTCTTTCATCGCACTCATCTCCATGGCACAAGACCCGTGGAGCATCACCGTGGAGCAACCGCTACAAGGCGACTACTATGGCATCACCTCCGCCAACGGACAGATAGGGCTTGTCTCCTCGCGCTCACCCCTCAAGGTGGACAAAGTGGTGGTAGGCGGACTCTATGACCTTTACGCATCGGGACGCGTCAACAACTATTTCCCGAACATCAACCCGCTTGACCTCGAACTGAAGGTCAACGGCACCCGCTGCGACCGAGGCAATATCTCCGGCTATACGCAGGACTTCTCTTTCCGCAACGGTGCCTTCAGCGGACACTTCTCTTTCCGCGACCTTGTGCGTGTCTCCTACACCACTGTCGCCCTGCGTCAGATGCCCTTCGGCTACATGACCGATGTCACTGTCGTAGCCACCTCGGACTGCGACCTGTTGGTTCTCAACCAGCACCGCGCACCCGAAGCACTCCGCAACGTGGAAGACTACTTCTCATATATCGACAACAAGGCAAACCCCTATACCACCGTCTATCCCCATTATGTGCTGATGACCACCACCGCGGACAGCCCCACCGAGCGGCACCGCTTGGCAGCGTGCACCGCTTTCCTGTTTCCCGACAATGCGTCGGGTGGGGTGGAGACGGAGATACGCCACCGCACCGACCGCGGTGTGGGACGCCATACCATGGAGTTCACCCACCATTTGCAGGCGGGCGACACCCTTCACTTTGCCCTTGTCGGCAACATCATGGGCAGCAACACCGTCCCTGACGTACGCAACGAGGTGGAACGCCTCACCGTCTATCAGATGTTGGAGGGGTACGACCGATTGTGGGCGCGGCACAACAGCGCATGGCAGGCACTCTGGCAGAGCGACATACTCATAGAAGGAGACGCACAAGCCCAACAGGATGTGCATTCCATGCTCTACCACCTCTATGCCTTCTTCCGTACCGGCAACGCATGGTCCTGTTCCCCGATGGGACTCAGCGGCTTGGGCTACAACGGGCATTGCTTCTGGGACACCGAGACATGGATGTTCCCCGCGCTCCTGCTCATGCACCCCGACATAGCCCGTGAGGCACTCGACTACCGTTTTGCACGACTCGGCAGGGCACGGCAGAAGGCTTATTTCTATGGCTATCAGGGAGCCCTCTTTCCATGGGAGAGTGCCGATAACGGACAAGAGGAAGTGGCACCCAACAACATGTACCCGAACGCCGAACACCATATATCAGGCGACATCGCTATCGCGGCATGGCAATACTATTGCATCACGCAGGACAAAGACTGGCTCCGCGCGACGGGTTACCCGCTCATCTCGGAGACGGCGGACTTCTGGGTGTCGCGTGTGGACATCGATTCCACGGGGCGTGCCAATATCATCAACACCATTGGTGCCGACGAATGGAGCAGCAACGCGCAGGGCGGCAAACAGATTGACAACAACGCCTACACCCTCGGCGTAGCCATCACCAATCTCCAACTGGCTACCAAGGCAGCCAAAGCCTTGGGCATCAAGCCCGATGCCGAGTGGGACAACATTGCCCGCCGCATCTCGTTCCAATACCTGCCCAACGGTGTTATCAAGGAATACGATACCTACGACGGACAAGTCACCAAGCAAGCCGATGTCTCGCTGCTTGCCTACCCGCTCCATATCGTTACCGATACCGCACTCATACGCCGCAATCTGGAGTACTATATCGAAAAAGTGCCGGAGCGTCTCACTCCCGCTATGTCGAAGTCTATCTACACCGTGCTGTATTGCAGGCTGCACCAACCGGAACGTGCCCTGTACTATTTCCGTGACTCCTACTTGCCTAACCTCAACCCGCCGTTCCGTGTGATGGCGGAGTTCAATGGCGGTACCAATCCCTATTTCATCACAGGCGCAGGCGGTACGCTGCAGACCATGCTCTTCGGCTTTGGCGGTCTCGAAATCACCGACAAGGGACTCCAACGCAAGTACGCACCCCTGCTGCCCGAATCGTGGCAGTCCGTCACACTCCGCATAGCGGGACGCGAAGACATCGTCATACGCTGACCACACCAATTACGAAAACAACGTAAACTACAAAAACTACGATATTCATGACCCGAGCAGAATTTCTGAAGATAATGGGCGTCGGTGCAGCCACCCTCGCCATAGAATCCGTACCGGGGGCAGGACTCTTGCAGGCAGCCAACCCAGCCTCACCCCTTGCCCCTGACAATACCGCACCCGCCAAGTCCAAGAGCGGTGCCGAGCGTCTTGCCTTCGGTCTCCCCGACCAGGAGGCACGTGTCTCGCGTCCCGTCACCGCCATCGTCATCGGTGCGGGCTCACGCGGCAGCGTCTATGCCGCATATTCCGCACAGTATAAGAATGCCTTGCACATCGTGGGCGTGGCAGACCCAAACGACATACGCCGCACACAGATGGCGGACGCCTACGGCATACAGGAAGAGCATTGTTTCCGTGACTGGTCCGAAGTGTTCCGTGTGCCTAAGTTCGCCGATGCCGTCATCATCTCTACCCCTGACGATATGCACTATGAGCCCTGTATGCAGGCACTGGCTATGGGATACGATGTGTTGCTGGAGAAACCTATTGCGCAAACCGAGCGCGAGTGTCGCAATATCCTTGCGCAAGCCAGGAAATACGGACGCATTGTGGGTGTGTGCCATGTACTGCGCTATGCCCCTTACTTCCGTGCACTCAAGCGCGTACTTGACGAAGGGCGTGTGGGTAACGTCATCAGCCTGCAGCACCTCGAACCCGTACGCTTCCACCACTTTGCGCACTCCTATGTGCGGGGCAACTGGCATTCCGCCGAAGCCACCACGCCGCTCATCCTTGCCAAAGCGTGTCACGACCTCGACATCATCCGCTGGCTGCTCGACAAGCCCTGCGAACAGGTGTCTGCCTTCGGGCATCTTACGTTCTTCAAGCGTGCTAACGAACCGCTCGGGGCATCGGACCGTTGTCTCGACTGTGCCGCAGAGAGCCAATGTCCGTTCTCTGCCCTCCGTATATACGAGAAGCAGCACCGCTATCTCTATGTGTTTGACAACCTGCCCAAAGACCGAACCCTCAAGGATGCCAAGATACGCGAGTACCTGCGCACTACCGACTACGGACGCTGTGTATTCCGTTGCCAGAACGACCAGCCGGACCACTATGTCTGCAACCTTCAGTTTGCCGACGAGGTCACTGCCTCACTCCAAGTGGAAGCCCTCACCTCCTATGGCGGACGCAAGACGCGAATCATGGGCACACGCGGCGACATCGTGGGCGATATGGAGACCTTCACTCTCACCGACTTCCTCACGGGCAAGAAATACGTATGGGACGAGGATATATCCCGTTTACCCGGGTATGAGGGACATGCAGGCGGTGACTGGGGTATCGTCAAGGATTTCGTACTGGCGGTTGCCAACCACGACGAGAAGTACCTCAGCAGCACCATTGATGTCTCCGTCGAAAGCCATATTATGGGTTTCAAAGCCGAAACCGCACGTCTCAACCACAAAATAGCCAACCTCTGACCTATGCAGCGAACCTTTTGTTTCGGGCTTCTCATAGCCCTGTTGGCAGGCTTTGCTTCCTGCTCACAAACCGTGTCATACCCCAACCGTGCCGAGCAGATACGTGCCTCGTTGCTTGACCCCGATAGCAAGCAGGTATTGGTGGCATCGCACCGTGCCGATTGGCGCAACTACCCCGAGAACTCCATGGAGGGTATCGAGAGTGCTATCCGCATGGGCGTGGATATTGTCGAACTCGACCTGCAATGCACCGCCGACAGCCAGTTAATCATCATGCATGACTCGCGTCTCGACCGCACCACCACGGGCAAAGGACGTATATCCGAAATCACGCTCGACAGCGTCCGCCGTGTTCACCTCAAGAACGGTGTCAATATCCGCACCCGCTACCGCGTGCCCACCCTCCGCGAGGTATTGGAGGCGTGTCAGGGACGTGTGCTTATCAACCTCGACAAGGCAGACCGGTACTTCGACTTGGTGGTGCCTCTGCTTGAGGAGACGGGTACCACCCGACAGATAATCATGAAGGGACGCAAACCCGCGGACGAGGTACACGCGCTCTATGGCCGCTACTTGGACGATGTCATCTATATGCCCATCGTGGATATGAACGACTCTGCCTCCGTAACACTCGTAGAGCAGCACCTCCAATCGGCTCCGTGTGCTTTTGAACTCTGCTATCGCGACGATGACCGCTATATGCAGCAGGCACATACATTGCTTGCAGGCAAGAGCCGTATATGGATCAACTGCCTGTGGGATACCCTTTGCGGCGGACACGAAGACGACCAAGCCGTCACAGACCCCGATGCGCATTACGGTTACTTAATCCATACTTTGGGTGCCACTATCCTTCAGACCGACCGCCCCGAGTTCCTCATTCACTATCTGCAACAGCACAATTTGAGATAGTAATTGAATTAATGGGTAATTCGTGGTAATTAATGTTCCTTAAGCCTACTCTCATGTTTTATACCAAATCTCCTGCCGCAGCCCCGTATCAGGGCACCGAAGAACAAAAGCGCAAGCGTTTCAAACGCATGCAGTGGTCATCGTTTATCGCCATCACGGTTGGCTACAGCATGTACTATGTATGTCGTACCAGTCTCAATGTGGTCAAGAAACCTATCATGGATGCCGGCGTACTCGATGCCTCGCAGTTGGGACTCATATCCTCTGCCCTGCTCTTCACCTACGCGATTGGCAAGTTTGTCAATGGCTTTCTGGCAGACCACAGCAATATACGCCGTTTCATGGCTACGGGCATACTCGTCTCTACCGTTGCCAATATCATCGTGGGCGTTCTCGGACTGCTGACGCTCCGTCAGACGCTGATATCCATATCGGCTTTCTATGTTATCTTTGCCATATTGTGGGGCATCAACGGATGGGCGCAATCCATGGGTGCACCGCCCAGCATAGTGGCGTTGTCGCGATGGTATGATGATGCGCATCGCGGTACGTTCTATGGCTTTTTCTCTGCCAGTCACAACCTTGGGGAGTTCTTTTCCTTTCTCTTTGTAGGGGGCTTGGTGAGCCTTTTCGGTTGGCAATACGGCTTTATCGGTGCCGCAGCGGCAGGGGCGATAGGCGTGGTGCTTATCGTATGCATGCTGTACGACTCGCCCGAGTCGCAGGGTCTGCCCTCGCCCT
>CAKVBV010000012.1 GCA_934725535.1 uncultured Bacteroidales bacterium
AAAGGACACTGAGGGCATATTTTTTATCCTCACATTCGCGTGACTCATCATCTTAATTTTTGATACCTCTCCTTTCACGCTGCAAAGGTAAAGAAATTAATGGATGCCTGTACCCGATAATGCAATTAATGGTTAATCCGTGGATAATTATATGTTTATCAGTGTTTTAATGGTCTTTTGTATGGTCTTTAATGGAGAACTACACTGATAGTGCATTAACGGCTTATTGGCGGCAATTAACGGAGTCATCCAGGGACGCGGGCGCCTCGCCCGCGGTTTTAAGGGTTATGATAGGGCAAAAATTAATGGTCAATTGCATGGTAATTAACGGAGCCCCACACCCTACAATGCAATTCGTGGTCAATTTACGGATAATTATATGTCTATCAGTGTTTTTAATGGTACTGCATGGGCTTTGATGGAGCCCCCCTATTTGTCCTATTCGCCCCATTCGACTCATCCTCACAAAGTCAAAAATCAAAATCCATTTGCACACGTCAATTACTTTTCGTATCTTTACGCCCTAATTCGTATAATGCGGATTTTGTACTCGTTCCGACAGCACAAAAGTGTCAGAAATCTCAGTACATTATTGTGGTCAGATAATATGAGTTTAATAGCAAACCAAACAAATAGTCCTCAGTTCAAAGCCATAGACTTTTTCTGTGGCGGAGGTGGTATGACGTGCGGTCTCCGCCAAGCAGGTATCGATGTCATCGCTGGCGTGGATTTTGACAAGAATGCCCAAACTGAGCGATTGAAGGAGTATTCGTAATGTTATTATTATTTATGTTTATAGTAAAAACCACGTAAATACACAATACCATGGGTGATTTGATATTAAAACCATTCTCTGAAATTAATTTAGAAGACCATTTTTTCGATTCTCTCCGTAATAATTATGACGGATTCAACGATTGGTTTAAGAGCAAAGCTTCTTCTGGAGCAGAAGCTCTTGTCTATTATAGTGACACGGTTTTATTGGATTTTTTATATTTGAAGGAAGAAAATGAGGCTTTGCAATTAGACGGGAATACTTTGCCTTCCAAACGGAGACTCAAAGTAGGAACTTTCAAAATAGAACGCAGAGGCACTAACCGTGGAGAGCGTTTCATGAAACGAATTTTGGACACTGCTATCCAAAAGGATTTTTCAGAAGCATATGTAACAATGTTTGATGACACAGATGAGTTGTTGCATCTCCGCCATTTCTTTGAACAATACGGTTTTATTGAGATTGGTAGGAAATCACACAACAATGGTCGTAGTGAGAGTGTTCTTTTGCGTGATATGACAACGCAGGTCGGAAACTTAGTGAAGGATTATCCATATATTGATATGCTACGAGGAAAAAAATATCTTTTGGCAGTTAGGCCAGAGTACCACACTAACTTATTCCCCGATTCTATTCTGAAGACGGAGTGCTATGATATTCTGAAAGATGTCAGCCAGACTAATAGCATAAACAAGATTTATATATGTTGGATGAAGGATGCTCAAAATCTAAGGGAAGAAGATAATGTAATTATATATAGAATGAAGGATGGTATAGGTCCTGCAAACTATCGTAGCGTAGCAACTTCAGTATGCACAGTTTCTGAAATAAAAACAATTAATGACTTTGCCAACGTAGAATCATTCATACAATACGCCAATAAATATACTGTCTTTTCTGATTCTGATTTGAGGAAATGGTATAACACCAAACCTAATTTTATCGTTGTAAAGATGCTGTATAATATTGCTTTTCAAAAGAAAGTAATCCGTAAAGACATTATAGAACAAGTCGGAGTACCTTCTGAGGCATATTGGGGTATCTTGCCGCTTTCGGATGATCAGTTTAGCCAAATACTAAATTTAGGAAACGCAGATGGACGCTATATTATCAATTAAACCCATTTATGCCTCTCAAATATTGGCGGGCACAAAAAAAGTAGAATTCCGCAAACGGGGCTTTAAGGAAAAAGTACGGAGAGTATATATTTATGCTTCTGTACCCATTAAGCAGATAGTTGGATATTTTACATTCTCGGATATAGATGAGGATACTCCAGCTAATCTATGGCAGAAATATCAAGAAGTTGGAGGCATCGCAAAAGATGATTTCTTCAATTATTACGCCAATACTGCCTCAGGGTGTGCATTTGTGATAAAATCAGTTACTCCATTCAAAGTTGCAAAAAGCCCCAATGATTTTGTAGATAATTTTGTCGCACCCCAATCATTTATCTATCTTGACACAAGGGCAGAAGATTAAAGACATGCTCCACTCTCAGAACAGATGAACTTTTAACTTTTTATCTACAGATATATGATTGCACGATATTTTTATCAGGCAGACATACAAACATTCTTGACTGAAGATACAGATTCTATCTTTGGCAAGATGTCGCGTGCCGATGAAATGGATACAGCTTCTACGCAGAAGTTTGCTTGGGAGTCAGAGATTGCTATTATGAAGGAAGTTCTTGCTCCTTATCTCTCAGAACAAGCATATATCCTTTTCGAATATACTATTCCGCGTTTAGGAAAGCGTATAGATGTGGTTGTATTGTTGCGTGAACGTATCTTTGTTATTGAGTTCAAAGCAGGTGAGGAAGATTATAACCATGCCGACGTAGATCAAGTAATGGATTATGCATTAGACTTGAAGAATTTTCATCAAGCAAGCCAAGACAGAGTGATAGTGCCCATACTGGTAGCAACAGAAAGCACGGATTATTCTTCTATTTGTCAGCCTTCCCATTATGATGACGGAGTATATGAACCTCTACTGACAAACGCAAAGAATTTAGGAAACATAATCCAGTTAGTATTGGCAGACAACATAGCACCCACTATCTATAAAATTGCCATTGCTGATTGGGCACGAAGTCGTTATGCACCGACTCCCACTATCATAGAGGCGGCACGTTCATTATATCTCAATCATAGTGTAGAGGATATCACACGTCATGAAGCAGAAGGCGCCCGGTTGGAACAAACAACGCATTTTGTGCAAAAAGTGATACGTAACACAAAAGCCGCAAAAGGCAAAAGTATTTGTTTTGTAACGGGTGTACCAGGGGCTGGCAAAACATTGGTGGGACTGAATGTTGCCGTACAACAAGAGGCAGATGAAGATTTGGCGGTTTATCTTTCAGGAAATGGCCCTTTGGTGGCTGTTCTGACAGAGGCCTTAACACGAGATAAACAAGCTCAAGCGCGAGCTAAAGGTGAAAAAATTACCAAGAAAGAGGCAGAACGTGAAGTAAAACGGTTTATTCAAATAATTCACCGTTACCGCGACAACATGCTTAACAAAGTTGAGGTTGCTGATGGGAAAATCGAAATAGATTCGACCAAGGAATTGAAAGACGATATCGCCGGATATGGAGAAGTGGAGAATATCGCTATCTTTGATGAAGCACAGCGTTCTTGGGATAAAGAGCACATGGCAGCATGGCTTAACCGCAAGAAAGGTTTGGCAAATTTTCCCATGTCAGAAGGCGAATTTTTGATTTGGTCTCTTAATCAACGAGAAGACTGGGCTGTTATTGTCTGTCTTGTCGGCGGAGGGCAGGAAATCAATACTGGTGAAGCTGGTATCGGTGAGTGGATTAGAGCACTTAATGAGGCCTTCCCTAATTGGAAAGTATATATTTCCAGTCAGTTGACAGCAAAAGAATATGCCGAAGGGCAAATAAGCGAATTGCTCGCGCATAACCCCAATGTCATATATTCCGACGATTTACATCTGGCAGTGTCAATGCGCTCTTTCCGTGCAGAGAACTTGTCAAATATGGTTCATTTCCTGTTAGAAGGTAACACAGAAAAAGTACGTGAGATATATAGCCAAATTGCTGACCGTTATCCGATAGTACTCACTCGTGATGTGACGAAAGCAAAGACTTGGCTACGAAATCATGCTCGCGGAAATGAACGCTATGGGCTTTTGGTCTCCTCTAAAGCATATCGCCTGAAACCTTTGGCTATTGATGTGCGATGCAAACCCGATACAGTGCATTGGTTCTTAGATGATATAAACGATGTGCGCTCATCTTTGTTTTTGGAAGATGCCGCTTCTGAATTTGATGTGCAAGGTTTGGAATTAGATTGGACATGTGTTGTGTGGGATGGTGATTTGCGCTATGAAGAAAACGGATGGAGATTTTTTGAGTTTAATGGCGGTTGTAAATGGAATAATATCAAGAAAGCGGACCGTCAAGCATATCAACTTAATGCTTATCGTGTATTGCTGACACGTGCGCGTCAAGGCATGGTTATCTGCGTGCCCGAAGGTGACCCTCAAGATGCTACACGCTTGCCGAAATTCTATGATGGCACGTACGAATATCTTAAATCATTAGGTTTTGAAGAAATATGAGACAGGTTGAAGTAGTTGCTGCTATCATATTTGATGAACAAAGACGAATTTTTGCCACACAAAGAGGATATGGGGATTGGAAAGATTGGTGGGAATTTCCTGGTGGTAAAGTTGAGGTAGGAGAAACACTTCAACAAGCATTAAAGCGTGAGATTCAAGAGGAGTTGGATACAGAGATAGAGGTAGGTGAACTATTAAGAACGATTGAATATGATTACCCGCAATTTCATTTGACCATGCATTGCTTCAAGTGCAAGCTGACTAATAGCCATATTACACTCTTGGAGCACGAGGCAGCAAAGTGGCTCGCTATAGATAATTTGCAATCTGTCAAATGGCTACCTGCTGATAAGGAGATTATAGATGAAATTATGCTCTCAACCACAACGTGTTAATACTGATGTTGTGAGAAATAAATGGATAAACAGTAAAAAAATCCATCTTGAGTGATAGATTTCAACCTTTTTCCTGTTATACAGGTGGAGAGGAAAAGTTTAATCTATCAACCAAACAATATATGAACCAAATAACAACTTATGACAACCTGACAGATCAGCAAATCGTTGAACGGCTGATACACTACGACCGCGATATGGAAACGTGGTTCTTCTTTGTCTATTGTGCGCCTGTGCTGCAATCCGTCAACCGGCGGTTCTTCCATGGCGGGCAATCAATGGAGAAAATGACCAACGATTTCTATTTGCACCTCAAGAAACAGGATTGGCACGCACTCCGACAATACCGCCCGACCGGTGCACTCAAGGCATGGCTCACCACTGTAGCAACCAATCTCTTCATGCCGTGTCCTGATGCTGCTTCAATGGTCACGACCATGGACAATGACGAAATGGATGCGTTCTTTGAGGAGGATAACCTGTACTACACGCAACGGCAAGAGAACCTGCGAACCATAGAAAAAGCATTAGACAACCTGCCTAACCCGCGTTATCGCTACGTGTTGAAAGGCATATATTGTTGGCAGTTGTCCCCGCAACTATTAGCAGAGAAACTGGGCATCACCCTGCCTAATTTTTACAATCTCCACCACCGCGCCCTTACAGCATTGAAGAAAAATATAATCCAATAAATAATTGCCATCGGCGTTCAACCATAACTTATTACAGATAATCCACCACCATGTCCGCCATACCTGAAATAGAACATCATACATTGATTGAACGCCACCCCTTGTCTCCCTTTCTGCCCGAAGGGGCAAGGCTGCTGATGCTGGGCAGTTTCCCGCCGCCTCGGGAACGGTGGTGTATGGAGTTCTTCTATCCTAATCCGCAGAACGATATGTGGCGCATCATGGGGCAAGTGTTCTTCGGCGACAAAACACATTTCGAACTGCAAAGAGACAACACACACTTTGAGGTACAAAGCGCCAAAACGTCTTTGGAACTACCAAGAGACGGGATTCAAAGAGACAGGCAGCCAAGCCCCAAGCACCGCAAGACGCTGTTTGACTGCGAAGCCATCGTTGCTTTCTGCAGGGAGCAGGGTATTGCTATCTTCGACACGGCGCAGGCGGTCAGACGCCTGCAAGACAACGCTGCCGATGAGCACTTGGAGATTGTGGAGCGGACGGACATTGCCGCGTTGCTGCAGCAGATTCCCGAGTGCCACGACATCTGCTGCACGGGCGGCAAAGCCGCAAGCACCTTGGCGGACATCCTGCATACCGCCACGCCCAAAGCAGGCGGATATATTGATACCCTCTTCAACGGCACACCCGTCCGTTTTTGGCGTATGCCTTCCACCTCCCGCGCCTACCCCTTGCCTTTCGACCAAAAAGTCGTCGCCTACCAACACATGTTCGATATGCTTCCTCCACTCCATCGATGGGGCTATAAGGGATATACCTGTGTATAAACGCGGACATGTTATCCGCGACAAGTTTTGTATGTTGTCCCAGTTTTTGTTGGTTAACTATTGGCACACTCAAACTTTTCCTGTACTATGCGAAATTAATGTCTAATTACATGATAATTATATGTTTATTCCATTCATTCGTCCTGCTATTCTTGCATATATCGAATGTTTATCGTAACTTTGCGGCGATAAAGATAATAAACTTGGAGGGCAATACTATGGATAATGTGTTGAATGCTGAATTTTTGAGAGACCTCAGTTACATCGCCGAGGACGAGAATATGATGCGGAAACTCTCGGCGTATGCCCGTCGCCTGTTGAAGACCAAGGCGGATGAGGCACAAATGAGCAAAGAGGAGTTCATAAACCGCGTAAAGACCGCAGAGAACGGGGTTACCTACACTATGCAACAAGGGGAATCGCTGGATGACTTGCTAAAACGAACGGTGCAATGAGATACACTATCCAATTCAAGGAGCAAGCCCTCCGTGATGCATTGAGATTGCAGAAATCAGAACCGACGGCGTATCGTAAATTGCAACAACTCATAGAAGAGTTGGCAGAACATCCCTATTCGGGAACAGGCAAACCGGAGCGGTTGAAAGGCGATATGAATGACTATTGGAGCAGACGTATCACGCCCAAACATCGTTTGGTATATAGAGTTTATGAGTCTGAAATTGTGGTCATAGTGCTAACCGCCTATGGACATTATGATGACAAGTAGGCAACAGAATTGATGATAATCTCCTTGCCTTGGGAGATGAAATACGAGGCGCGTCCCCGCTGACGGACGATAAAAACGGTCAGCAAATGCAAAGACCCACGCGGTGGGCTTTCTGTGACGGACACAGCGGTGTCCCGAGAAAGCGGTTGGGTGGGCTTTGTGGACATAACAGCGTTTGGCTGCTTTCGTGGTTCTTCACAGAAGTATGCTGAATGCAAAAGCGTTTACTAACGCTTGCAATTCGATGTTTTGAAACCTGAGAAATTTCACATCCGATTCGATAGCAAGACATTAGTAGATGCTCATGGGTGTATCCACACTTGCGTATATCTGTATAGGTATGCGTATGTACGATATACACGCGTGGGTTTCTGCAAGTTTCTTCGATTGGATAGGTTTTCTCAGGACCTCAAAACACGGATTTACTAACAGAAGTCCGCGTTTTTTTGTGTGCCTATATGTGAACCAAATCCCCCAAAGGGTGTGCGGTAAGTCAAAAATGAGACCACAAATAGTGTCGGACAAAATTATGTAAAATGTCAAGAGAGGAAGCCGAAAATCTCATCCCAGAGTAGGCAAAGAACAAAAATGGTAATATAGAATGAATGGTTTAGAAAACTTGGATAACAAAACTCGAGCAGAGCAAGTTAACATCGTAGCGTGTTACATTTTAGAGCAAAATGGCTGCACGGAAGAGTCTAAAACTATGCACGGGAAAGATGTCTTTAGAAAATATAAGGAATTACGCACTACTCATGTAAACATAGTAGATATACCAGAAAATACATTTAGTGTTACATTGAGTATGCTAAGTCAACAATCTTCATCTGTGTCATACATCAAATCTACCGACGGGAAACGAGGATATTATGCGGACTTGAGTTTAAGAGGCGGGAATGTAACAACCGGAGTATCTAAAATTAAGGAATGTGATTTGTATGAATCAATTGAATGTTGGTTGGATACAAAAGCAATTGTAATCAAAAATATAGCGCAAAAAAGGAAAGGCGCAAAATGGCAGAATGTGGATGTCCTGGGAATATCAACACACTATTATTGTGATACACAATGTGTGGACATTTATTCAGTAGAGGTTAAATTATCTATGGATAATTGGCGGCAGGATATATTTGAGGCTGTTTCTCATTCCATGTTTGCTAATTATTCGTATTTTGCTTTTATGATTAAGGCATCTGACATCGAAAAAATAGACGAGAACTTGAAAATATACGCTCATAAGTTTGATATTGGTCTATTGGTTGTAGCCATCTCCGACAAACATTGGAATGCTGTAATGCAACAGAGCGAAAAGATTTCTCTGAATGGAAAGAAAGCAAATGCAAGAATTATCGAAATAAGTATAGCCCCTGAACACGAAGTAAGTCGGAAGATACAAAATGATTTCTTAGTAAATGTCTTGCAAATCAAGCATATCGGTGACGTGTACAAACTTTATCAAAAATAAAATTATCAATTCAATTAGTTTTAGTATGAAAACAAAAGTTATCTTTTTGAGTGTTGCTCTGCTGATGGGAGTGTCGGCATGGGCAAGTGTCCCTACATTTCCTATCCATGGGGATTGCGACGGAAATGGACGCACCTATGGTGTGGAAAATGGTCATGCATGGATAGAAAGCGGCATCTCAAGGTGGGCATTATGTAATATCGGTGCCGAGAATCCGGAAGATTATGGTAATTATTATGCATGGGGTGAAACAGAACCCAAAGAGGAATACTTGTGGACAAACTATAAGTATGCCAAAGGTAGTTCTAACAAACTGACCAAATACTGCTACAATGCAAAATATGGGTATCGTGGTTTTACAGACAAGAAATGGACATTAGAGCCAGAGGATGATATTGCCCATATCAGTTGGGGTGGTAATTGGCGTATGCCAACCCGTGCTGAATGGGAAGCAATAGTAGGGGCTTGTGATAAAACCACACTAAACGGTGTTGAAGGTTTTGCTGTCTCGCCTGTTTATGGTGTCTGTTTGATATTTTTTCCCGCAGCAGGATGTTTCGAGGAAAAGGGTTTCATCTGTACTGGCGAAAGTGGCTACTATTGGTCTTCGTCCCTCTTCAGTCATCCCTACTATGATACTAAACCTTCCGAAGCATCTTGTGCCTCCTTATATTATAAATACAAATACATTAGTGCTTTGCCTCGTTATTGTGGTCTGCCTATTCGCCCTGTGTGCTCCTCCTCGGATGATACATCTGATTCGGATTATGTCACGCTCACGCTCCATGCCGATAGCTGTAAAAGAACAAACACAATCAAGTGCAAAGCAGGGCAGCAGGTAAAAATAGAGGCGATAGATAGTGAATATGATCATACCCATTTTGTACGTTGGAATGACGGGAACACAGAGAACCCGCGTCTGGTAACTGTAGAGGACAATGTTTCCTACACCGCGGAGTTCGAGCCTAACCTCTACACTCTTACTGTGTTGGCAGGTGAACATGGTAGTGTAAGTGGTGGAGGTTCGTACACTTATACTATAGCAACAATAACGGCAAATGCCGATGAGCATTACCATTTTGTACGCTGGAGTGATGGTGATACGCACAACCCGCGTATGCTGAAAGTAAGATGTGACACAACCATCACAGCAGAGTTTGCTATTGACCAACATAAAATAGATGTTCGTGATGGTGAACATGGTAGCGCATGGGGATGGGGTACATTTGACTATGGCACTACTATCACATTGACGGCTATCGCAGACCTACACTGTCATTTCACTCAATGGAGTGATGGCAACACAGATAACCCGCGTGAGGTAATGGTAGAATGTGATACTACTTACATCGCCGAATTTGCTGTTGACCAACATACTATAACCACCAATGCCACTAATGGCATTGTAGAAGGTGGGGGAGTATATGACTATGGTACTACCATTACATTGACGGCTATCGCAGATGAGCACTACCACTTTACCCAATGGTGGAACGGCAGCACCGAAAACCCTTGTACGGTGACGGTAAAAAACGATGCTACTTATACAGCCTACTTTGCACCTGATAAGTATTCCATTACTGCTACTTGCGACCCGCAGCAAGGTTCGGTAACAGGGGCAGGTACATACGACTATGACACACAGGTTACCTTAATCGCCACTGCCAACAAGGGCTACGAGTTCGCGCAATGGAGCAATGGAGTGACGGATAACCCGTATATACATACTGTTACCGAAGACTTTGCGATAGAGGCACAGTTCATACCAACTACCGCCGTAGAAGATATACCTACAAATGACACCTCCACCCCGCAGAAAGTATTCCGCGATGGGCAAGTGTATATCCTCCGCAACGGCAAGACCTACACGATAATGGGGCATGACCTCCCCAACCCCTCCAAAGGAGGGGCTCGATAGAGTGGGCAATACTTTCCTTCTCATAGGAGGGATTCACAAGTCCACGGTACATGTGGGAACCCCACAGCAGTAGTGGCTCAATAGAGCACAGACACCCCCGACCCCATCTTTGAAGAGGTCGGGGGTGTTCCTGTCTGCCTATTGTATGTCTACGGTCAGGGTATTACGTGGTTAGCACAATGAACCGAGTATCTACCGTGTATCTACCGTATATCTACCGTGTATCTACCGTAAAAATACCGTAGTTGTCAGCGTGAGGACAGCGTACAACACCGAAAGACAGTGGGGTGTAAAGTGGAAAAAGAGCATGACAATTGGTAGTTGTTGTGCTTTTTTTGTAACTTTGCCGTCTGATTAGCATAGAGTAGATATAATATGAAACGGCATATCGCATTTTGCATCATCACCATATTGTCATCTATCGGGCTGCATGCCGCCCCTATCCGCGGTGTGGTGCTGGACGATAGCGGCACGCCTTTGGTGGGCGCGAATGTCTATTGGGCAGGCACCACCACGGGCGTGGCAACCGACACGGCAGGCATCTTCACCATCAGCCCCGTACACGGCACACGCATGCTGGTCAGCAGTTACCTCGGCTACCACAACGACACCACCGACGTGGGCAACAGCCGCAACCTCACCATCGTTCTCGTCAGCGACCTTGTCTTGGACGAAGTCAGCATCACCGAGCGGCAGATGGCGGTCCTGCGGTCGCGCGTGTCGCCCCTGAACGTGGAGACACTCACGGGGCAGGAACTCACCAAAGCCGCATGCTGCAACCTCTCGGAGAGTTTCGAGACCAGTGCCTCGGTGGACGTGGCGTACTCCGATGCCGCCACAGGAGCCAAACAGATACGTCTGCTCGGGCTCAGCGGCACCTACGTACAACTGCTCACCGAGAACACACCCAACGTGCGCGGACTGGCGCAGTCCTTCGGGCTGGAGTATATCCCCGGACCGTGGATGGAGTCCATACAGGTCAGCAAAGGCACCTCGTCCGTCATCAACGGCTACGAGGCCATCACGGGGCAAATCAATGTGGAGTACCTCAAGCCGCAGACCACCAACCCCGTTGCCATCAACCTGATGCTCAACTCCGCCCTGCACGCCGAACTCAATGCCACGGGCGGTTGGGACCTCAGCGACCATGTCTCCACCGCCGTGCTGCTCCACGCGCAGGACGCCTCACTGGAGATGGACGACAACGGCGACGGCTTTCTCGATATGCCCGACAACCACAATCTCAACCTGCTCAACCGCTGGTTCATCCGCCGCGGCAACTACATGGGGCAGGTGCTGGTGCGTGCCCTCTACGACCAACGCCTTGGCGGACAGATGACACGTGCCATGCACGGACACACACCCGTGGACAACCCCTACCGCATTGACCTCCGCACACGCCGCATCGACGGGTTTATGAAGAACGGCTATGTCTTCGACCCCGCCCTCGACCGCTCTATCGGCATCATCGCCGCCGCGTCCTACCATAGTCAGGACAACCAATACGGCACACGCCTGTGGGACGCCAACCAGACCAACGCCTACCTCAATGCCATCTTCCAGACGCGCTTCGACGACAGCCCGCACGACCCCTTCAGCCGGCACGACCACAAACTGTCCACCGGCATAAGCGTTAATTTCGACCGATATGACGAGGTGCTGCATGCGCCGCTCTCGTTGGCGTGGCTCAACACCCCCGAGGTCGCGCAGTACGACTTCAGCCGCACGGAGACCACCCCGGGTATCTTCGCCGAATACACCTACACCTACCGCGAAATACTCACCCTGCTAATGGGCATACGCGCCGACTACTCCACGCGTTACGGGCTGTTCTGCACGCCGCGAATGAATATCCGCTATGCGCCGTTCTCATGGTGGACGCTCCGTGCCTCCGCGGGCATGGGCTACCGCTCACCCAATGCCATTGCCGACAACGCCGCCTACCTGCCGAGCAACCGCGCGTATGGCATGAGCAGAGAAAGCCTTGCGCAGGAACAGACCGTAAACGCGGGTGCCACCACCACCTTCTATATTCCCATCGGCAAACGCGAGTTGCAACTCTCGGGCGAGTACTACCACACACGCTTCCTCGATGGCGTCATCGCCGATATGGACGAGGATATGCACCATGTCTATCTGTTCAATATCAGCGATGTAACGGGGGCGCAGTCTTTTGCCCACAACTGGCAGATAGAAGCCAATATGGAAATCCTCCGCGGCTGGACTATGACGGCTGCATTCCGCTACACCGATGTGCGTCAGACCACGTTCTCCGCCACCGACAACGCCTATATCCTCCGCGACAAGCCCCTGCAAAACAAGTTCAAGGGTATCATCACCACTTCCTACCAAACGCCGCTCCACACGTGGCAGTTCGACTTCACCGCGCAGTTTAACGGCTACGGACGTATGCCCGACGGCTTTGTCATTCCCGATGGCAGCCGTCAGTACATGACGCGCCACGGCTACACCTACCACCGCTGGTACCCGCAACTGCTCGCGCAAATCACCAAGTACTGGCGCACCTGCTCGCTCTATCTCGGTGCCGAGAATATGACCAACTTCCGCCAAGACGCACCCATCGCGGGCGCACGGATGGCAGACAACACCCACGATGGCAGCACCCATTCCGACAACAGCCGGTACATTGACCCCGCCTCACCCGACTTCGATGCCTCCATGGTCTGGGGACCTATCCACGGCTGGAAAGTCTATATCGGTTTCCGTTGGGCACTCGACCGCCCCGAATAATGTATCACTCGCCACTGATTATCCTCGTTTCAGACATATGCCACCTACGGGTGGATAACGAGAGGATAGCGAGTCTGTCGCAGGTCTATCGCAAACGCATCGAAGACGGTGCTTGGGAGGCGACGCGGCTCGCGTCGTCATATTTGCAGGTGACATAATGGGGTATTCCAAGCGAAGTGAAATAGAACTCCTTATCGGCTCGCGTCGTCAATAATTGGTGATAATACGGCGTAGCCGTCCGTTCAAAAGGACCTCGATAATGCCAATTCGTGGTCAATTCAATGATAATTCGTGTTTATTACTTGTTGTCTATTCGTTGTTGTCCGTTGTTGACCTATAATGTTCTCCTCTGTCGTTATATCGAACTCACAAAAAAAACTAAAATGCAAACAAAACTTGCACATATCAATAAAAAGTACTAACTTTGCGACCAAGTTAGTAATTGTGTAGGCAGCAATGTCGGAGCAAGATACAAATAAGGTGGATTTCTTGGTGACGCTCATCAACGAGTTCGGTCGGCGGTTTGGTATCTCCGACCACGATGCCTATTGCTATATCGACCGATATGGCGGCATTCCTTTGTTCTTGGCTCATTATGACATTCTGCATACGCTGTCTTTTCGCGATATGGTCGATTGGATGGCAAGCGTATGTAACCACAATGGAGGGCAACTGAAATGATTTTGTACCATGGTTCAAATACTGCAATTGAGAAGATAGACCTATCTTTCTCTAATCCATTCAAAGATTTTGGACTGGCATTCTATCTCTCACCAGACCGAGAACAGGCACAAAGGTTGGCAGATGTCAAAGCAATTAAATCCGGAGGAATAGCCGTAGTTTCATCTTTCGAGTTTGACGAGCAACTACTCACCTCCTCTACATTCAAAGTAAAAACCTTTGATGGTTACTCACAGGAGTGGGCGGAATTTATCTATAGCAACCGTGACGAACAGCAGTCTTTCGTGCATCCCTTTGATATCGTATATGGTCCCATTGCTGACGATTATATCGGATTGCAAATCATCAACTACAAACGGCAATACATTACTTTCAAAGAGTTTTTGAGAAAGATAAAGTACCACAAAGGAATTACGTTTCAATATGCTTTCTGTACGCAGAATGCTATAAACCAATTGAGCAAAATATGAGAGTAACACAGCAACAATTTCAGTTTATGACCCAATGCATGACCTCTGACCTCATTAGGTTGGCAATGGAGCGCAGACACCTCTCTATGCCTGAGGCTTTTGGCTTGGTTTATACCTCCGAGACCTACAAGCAACTACTCAACCCCGCTACCCAACTCTACTACCAGAGTCCGGGATATGTCTATGCTCAACTACAGGCGGAGCAACAATCACCTTCTCGGTAGAAACCATTCAAACCAGTACCATGAGCCACGAGCAGCAAATACAACTCTTTGAAGACCGCAAGGTCCGCACCGTATGGGACACAGAGCAGGAGAAATGGTATTTCTCCATTGTGGATGTCATTCAAGTGTTAACCGATAGCCCCAATGCGCGCAAGTATTGGAGCGTGTTGAAGACACGCCTGAAAAAAGAAGGATGTGAGTTGACTACAATTTGTAGTCAACTGAAATTGCAGGCGGCAGATGGGAAAAATTATCTCTCGGATGTCGCTGACACCGAGCAACTCTTCCGCCTTATCCAATCTATCCCCTCCCCAAAAGCAGAGCCGTTCAAGCAATGGATGGCGCAGGTGGCAGCCGAGCGACTCGACCAGATGCAGGATCCCGAGCGTTCTATCATGCAAGCCGTGGCGGACTACCGCCGTCTGGGCTACTCGGACAGGTGGATTAACCAGCGGGTGCAGACTATCCGCGCCCGCAAAGAACTGACTGACGAATGGCAACGCGCAGGTGTTACCGAGGGGCTGCAATACGCCTCACTCACCGACATCATCACCCGCGCATGGAGCGGCAAGACCACACGCCAATACAAAGACTTCAAAGGACTGAAGAAGGAGAACCTCCGCGACAATATGACCACTATGGAGTTAGCGCTCAATATGCTTGCCGAAGCCTCCACGGCGGAAATATCACGCACGGAGAACCCGCAAGGCTATGCTGCCAGTGCCAATATCGCCCACCGCGGCGGACAGATAGCAGGCGAAGCCCGCAAACGCATTGAGGAGCAAACGGGACACCCCGTCATTTCGTCCGTCAAGGCAAAAGACTATCTCCCGCCTACCGGCGAACCGGCACAACTCAACCCCACCAACGAATGATACAAATCATATATAAAACAAACAATTAACTAATTAAACAATTTCATTATGAAAAGATTATCTATCTTTTTCGCCGCGCTGTTAGTGAGCGTAGGTAGTATCTTTGCAGCAGAGGAGGTCTATAAGACTATTTCTTTTGCAGCAGACAATGCAACTCGTGGAGATAATATCTCTGCTTATAACAAGACATGGGAGTCTGCTACTAATGGTTTTGCGGTAAGTATTGCCAATTTCAACAACAACAATTGGAAAGATTGGACTTACATCAAATGCGGTAGTAAAAACAACACTTCTGTTGCAACCATCACAACCAAGGCTGCTATTGACAAAGCCATCACAAAAGTGGTTGTAACCATTGATGCTGTCACTGCTGCCAATTTGAATTCTACCACTTTGACTGTAGCATCAGATGCCGCTTTTACACAAGATGTACAAACTGTTACAGTTACTGCTGCCAAAGGTGCGCTATCGTATGTAGTAACAACCCCGACTAAGGATATGTTCTACAAACTAACCTATGATTGTAAGAAAGGTTCTGGCAATGGTTTTGTACAGATTTCCAAGATTGAGTACTATGCAAGTGCTGCCGAAATCCCTGCTACCGCCATTGCTTTGGACAAGCAGACCATCACATTGGACAAGGGGGCTACCGAGCAACTGACCGCTACACTCACTCCTGCTGACGCTACCACGGCTGTCGTTTGGGCTACCGAGAATGCAGAGGTGGCTACCGTAGAGAAGGGCATGGTTACTGCAGTGGGTGTAGGTACCACCAATATCGTGGCTACCGTTACCCCCGCAGAGGGTACCACCTACACGGCTAAGTGCGCCGTTACTGTAGTGGCTGCTCCTGACGCTCCTGTATTCACCGTTACAGAACCGGTGTTCGAGGGTACAATGAATGTGACTATCACCGCTGCAGAGGGTATGGCAATCTACTACACCACCGATGGTGCAGAACCGACTATCGAGTCCACCAAATACGAGGCTCCTTTTGCTATCACCGCTACCACCACCGTCAAGGCTATTGCTTATGATGCTAACATCAAGAAAGCCAGTGCGGCAGCCGAGATGACCTACACCAAGGCTATGACCTGCGCCGAAGCAAACGCCGCAGCCGACAAGGCAGAGATTATTCTGAATACGGTAACCGTTGCTTACGTAAATGGTGCTAACACATTTGTAAAGGACGAAACCGGCTATACATTGGTTTACAAATATGACTTCGGATTAGTGCCTGGGCAAGTGGTTAAGGGTATCAAAGGTTCTATGAGTATCTATAATGCTCTGCCTGAAATTGTTCCGAGTGTTACCAAAGACGACCTCACTATCACTGATGGTATCGTTCCTACTCCGGAGGTTATCACCGCAGTTCCCACAATGACTGACATCAACAAGTACATACGTTTGGAAGGCGTGGCTATGGAGGAGGCTTCCTTCACTTCTGCAGGTAAGCAATCCGTAAAGGGTACGTTCGCAGAGACCGAACTCACCTTCTACAACACATTCAAGATTGCCCAAGAGTTTGAGGCTCGCAAGTACAATGTGATTGGTTTTGTTAGTGCTTTCAAGACGATGCAAATTGCCGTAGTAAGTGCTGAAGTTCTCTATACTGTTGCTGCTACTGCTAATGATGAGACTATGGGTACCGTATCAGGTGCAGGTGAGTTTGTAGCGGGCGCAGAGGTTACTCTCAAAGCAACCCCCGCTAAAGGCTATCAGTTTGTAAAGTGGAGCAACGGCGAGACTGCTAACCCCTACACATTCGCTGCTTCCGATGATGTTACTTTGACGGCAGAGTTCTCTGTTGTTCCAAAACACATCTATGCATATAATCTGAACTCTAAATTGGAGAATGGTTCATATACCTTCACTTTCAATGCAAATGAGGACGCTACGGCTGCAAGCCTTATTTTCTACGATGCTACCACCGGTGAACTCGCAGGTGAGGTTGAGTTGACAAATGTGGTTAAGGGGGTTAATACTCAGGTTATCGCTGCTGATGCTCTACCTGGTACCAAAGGACAAACAATGGTTTGGGCTGTTGAATTGGAGGCTAATCCCGTAAACGTGCTTACCAAGATATACGCAGATGAGGCTCCTGCTTATGCTCGTGGCTATGCTAACGTGGACGCTAATCCCGAGTCTGATTTCTTCGGACAAATGTATGTGGCTGACCGCGTTAAGACAAAAGCCAACAGCCGTCTGTATGTTTACGACCAAAACTATGTAACCAAAGATGCTAATGGCTACCAGTTAGGCGAAGACAAATGGGATTTCGGTCGTTTTGCAATTGCACAAGACGGTACACTTTATCTCTCGGATTATGGAGATGCACACTCGGGTATCTATGTGGTTAATCCTGCTGATTTGACCAAGGCAAGCCAATTCTTCGTTGGTACACGTACAAGTACCGGTTTGATTAAGAATGGTGATGTAGAGACCGGTTCTTCTATTGCGGCTTGCTCGTTTGTAGGTACCGGTGCAAATGCCAAATTAGTGACCGTGGCTGAAGACTATACAGGAAAGAGTTTCCCCGTTGCAGTATTCAACGTTGGTAAAGAGGATGGCACTATTGCCACCACATGGGATGCTGCTCCGAGCAAGATGTTTGATACTAAAGGTAATTTAAGTCAGAACTTTGACATTAAAGGTTGCGAGAAAGGCGTATGGGTTGCACAAAGTCGTTCAGACGGACAAAACAACTCCAGTGCTACTTCTCTTCGTTTCTACGATTGGGATGGCAACTGTACATGGTCTTCTTCCGACCATGCCGATGTTATCAATGGTTCGTTAGGTGGTGGTGTTGCTCTTACCGCAAATGAGAATCAAGTAATTGTAAAGGCTGAAGGTACATCCGTTAAGGTGTTTGATGTTACATGGGCAGAAAGCACTCCTACACTGACTTTGGCTGCTACATACGACTGCGGCTATACAGCAGTTTCTACAATTAGTCTCGACTATGCTGGCAATATGATTGTTGTAGGTGGTACTGCATTTGGTAGCACAGACCTCAAACGTATGTCGGCTGCAGTGTTCTCTACTCCTACCACAAACAATATCAGCGAGGTTCCTGCTAAGAAAGCATTGACTGTGACTAAGACTGCTATCGGCACCGATGTAGAGGACATTAATGCTACGGGTGTTGAGGTTACGAAGATTGTCCGCGACGGTCAAGTATTGATTATCCGCGACGGCAAGACCTACAATATGATGGGTCAAATCGTTGAGTAATTATGCCCGCTACGCACTGACTATCTGTTAGTGCCTATTCCAAAGAGGTTGTCCTGCATCAGGGCAACCTCTTTTGTTTGGGAGACGCAGCGTAAGACTATGCGATGTATGGGGGACGACGCGGCTCGCGTCGTCATTTTTGTAGTAGCGGCTTTAATGGTCAATTAACGGGCATTAACGGAGACTCTTTCTCTTGATGGGCATTATCGTGGCTCTTTTGAACGGACGGCTACGCCGTATTTTCACCAATTAACCGCAAATTATATACCTCCCCATTATATCGAACTAACGTTTTTACATAGTTTTTTAATGGAGCAATGGTTCATTAACATCAGTTGCGTTAATTTTGAGGATGGAATTTGCGATCAATTTGTGGTTATACGGCGTAGCCGTCCGTTCATAACAGTCCTGACACTGTTGTTGACCAGAGAGAAAAGTAACAGAAAGTGACAGAAAGTAACAGAAACTACCAAATCGCACCAAATCGCGCCAATAAGTGACAGAAACTACCGGAAACGCTCAATGCCCTCCGACTTTGTAGTAACTTTGCATCGTGATTCAAGGTGTTGAATCCGGTAGGCTGCAGACGTAAGCAGCCCGTGGTCTTTGACGTATGAATACTGCCCGAGAGGGTCGTTGTTTGGGTAAATGGGGGACGACGCGGCCCGCGTCGTCAGATATGACACCATACCGGCTGCATTGTCTTACCATCGGTGAGCGAACAGAAGCCAATTGCACAGGTGTTTGTGTAATCGGATACTTTTTCGTAACTTTGCAGAGTGTTACGGATGAAGGATATTTCGTGTATCCGATTCTTAATTGTGGTATCCTATGACCCTGTTGCTTATTGATGCGTATGCGATGATATATCGCGCCTATTACGCCTTTATTCGTGTACCGCGAATCAACTCCCGTGGAGAGAACACCTCCGCCATCTTCGGTTTTGTGGTTACGTTGGACGACTTGCTCAAGCGTGTGAAGCCGACACACGTGGGTGTAGCCTTCGACCCGCACGGACCTACCTTCCGCCACGAAGCGTTTGAGCAGTACAAGGCGCAGCGAGAGGAGACCCCCGAAGATATACGCCGCGCCGTACCTGTCATCAAGGACATACTGGCGGCGATGAACATCCCTATCCTTGAGGTGCAGGGCTTCGAGGCGGATGATGTCATCGGCACGCTGGCAGGCAAGGCAGAGAAGGCCGGTTTTGAGGTGTATATGGCAACGCCCGACAAGGACTACGGGCAACTGGTTTCCGACCATATCTGTATGTACCGCCCACGCCATACGGGTGGTTTTGAGAAGATGGGACCGCAGGAGGTGTGTGCCAAATACGGGTTGGAAGACCAAAAGCAAGTCATCGATTTGCTGGGACTGATGGGTGATGCGAGCGATAATATCCCGGGGTGCAAGGGCGTGGGGGAGAAAACCGCCGTGGCGTTGCTGCAGCAGTTCGGCAGTATCGACAACCTCCTTGCACATACCGACCAACTCAAAGGAGCACTGCAACGCAAGGTGCAGGAGCAGGCGGAGCAGATACGCTTCTCACGCTTCCTTGCCACCATCCGTACCGATGTACCTATCGAGTTGGACGCAGAGGCGTTGCTTGCACGGCAGCCCGATTGGGACAGACTGACACCTATCTATCAGCAATTGGAGTTCAACTCGTTGCTCAAGAAAAAGCCGACCACTACAGCCACGACCTTCCCCACTCTACCAAAGGAGAGGCTCAATACTACGGGCAAAAAGCAACAGAAAGCAGTGGAGCAGACACTGGATTTGTTTGCAGACGAAAGACCTTCCCTAACCCCTCCTTCCAAGGAGGGGGATTCAGAGCATCGGTTCTCTCCTCCTTTGAGGGGGGAGCAGGAGAGGGTCATTGCTGCCTACCTCCTTAATCCCGAAGTGGCATACAACCCCAATATGCCTGTGGATTGGGACGCGCTCAAGGCGGACTCTGCCTTGTGGAACCTGTACAACGAGGTCGAACTGCCCCTTGTGCAAGTGCTTCGCGATATGGAGCAGGCGGGCGTGCGCATTGATGTAGCCAAACTGCACGAGGCGGAAACACAACTCACCACCGAACTTGCCGGTCTTGAACAGCAGATTTACGCGCTGGCAGGCAAAGAGTTTAATATCAACTCTCCACGCCAAGTAGGTGAACTGCTGTTCGAAACACTCCGCCTGGATGCCAAAGCAAAGAAATCGAAAAGCGGACAGTACTCCACCTCCGAAGAGGTACTGCTCGGACTGAAAGACAGCCACCCTATTGTGGGTAAGATACTTGACTACCGCGAACTCAAGAAACTGATTTCCACCTATATCGCTGCCCTGCCCACCTATATCAGTCCCCAAGACGGCAAGATACATACTACGTACAACCAAACCGTTACGGCTACAGGACGCCTGTCATCGTCCAACCCCAACCTGCAGAACCTGCCTATCCGCTCAGAACGCGGACAACTCATTCGTGAAGCAGTGATACCGGACGATGGCTGTATGTTTCTGTCGGCGGATTATTCGCAGATAGAACTGCGGCTTATGGCACATTTCTCGCAAGACCCGCACCTGTTGGATGCTTTCCGCTCAGGACAGGATATTCATGCCGCCACAGCTGCCAAGATATTCGGGGTGCCTATTGAGCAGGTAACCAAAGACCAGCGTCGCCGTGCCAAGACGGCTAACTTCGGTATCATCTATGGTATCTCGGCTTTCGGATTGGCACAGCAACTCGACTGCCCGCGTAGCGAGGCTAAACAACTGATAGATGACTATTTTGCCGCCTTTCCAGGAGTGGTGCAGTACATTGAGCAGCAGAAAGAGTTTGCCCGCCAACATGGTTATGCCGTTACGCTCTTCGGACGCAAACGTTACCTGCCCGACATACTCTCGCACAACGCCACAGTGCGCTCGTTTGCGGAACGCAATGCCGTCAACTCGCCCATTCAGGGTACCGCAGCGGACATCATCAAGATGGCAATGGTAAGCATTCACCGCCGTCTCAGAGAGGAGGGTATGCAGACGCAGATGATTATGCAAGTGCACGACGAACTAAACTTCAATGTGCCTGTTGCAGAGGTGGAGCGTGCCCGCACGTTGGTGGTGGACGAGATGCAGAATGTGGTACATCTCACCGTACCGCTCATTGCTGACTGCGGCGTGGGACACAACTGGCTGGAGGCTCACTGAATATCGCCAACATATTCAACACAGGCAAAATAATTCGCATATCTTACAGAATAATTTGCATACTTGATAAAAAAGCAGTACCTTTGCGCTCCGATTTGAGAGGTATGCTCTATAATCCTTTGGGAGCGTAGTGCGATACCCTTTCGGCGAGAAGTAGCGCAGTTGGTAGCGCACCACGTTCGGGACGTGGGGGTCGGGCGTTCGAGTCGCCTCTTCTCGACTTACGTTAGGTGTCATAATTCTTATTGCCGAAGTACGCCTGAATAGCAGAGCAGGTGTGTCTTGTGTGTGTCCATTATCCACTGGCACATAACTTAACAAAAGAGAGAACAAAAGTATAACATGAACAGATTTGCATTTATCTTTAGTGTACTTATTGCACTATCTGTATCTTCACAAGCCATTGACAGACAGGCGATTGCAGACACATTGAGTGCGATAGCCTATGAGCATGCATACGTAGAGAACGTGTGCGTGAACCGTATCCGCGTGCGGAACAGCAGTGTGAGCGTCTATACCAACCGTGCACTGAGCATGGTGTCGCTGAGCGAAGAGGACGTGCGTGACATGCGACTGATAGTCAGCCGGTTGGTATTCGGCAATGACAAGGGCAAAGTGAGTATCTATACGGACGGCTATGAGTTGGGCGAGTTGGTGACCGCCCGCTATCGTCACCGTCCGAAGAGCGACCGCTACGTGGTGGAGACGGGTACGCCGTGGGTGCAGAATATGTCGCGTGCCTATACGGTAGAGAAGGGCTTGGACGGCAAGCATATCGCGCTGTGGGGCAGCCACGGGCGTTACTATCATCAGGAAGGGCAACGCTGGTTGTGGCAACGCGCCAAACTGTGGACGACGGTGGAGGATGTATATACCTCGTCGTACGTGCAGCCGTTTCTGGTGCCGATGTTAGAGAACGCAGGTGCGATAGTGGTTCAGCCGCGTGAACGCGACACACAGGTGCAGGAACAGGTGGTGGACGAGACGGAAGCGGTGGTGGTAGGCACTCCTGTGTTTGCCCGTGCAGAGGGCGCAGGCTGGGGACACCCCACGGCACCGCTGTTGGAAGGGCAAAACCCGTTTGCGATGGGGAGTTATGCAGAGGCTCCGTCGGCAGCGAAGTCCTCATCGGAGTTGCGCTATACGCCGAGTCTGAAAGAGGGTGAGTATGCGGTGTATGTATCGTACAAGACCTTGCCCACCAGCACGGACAAGGCACGCTATACGGTGGTGCACAAGGGGCAAAAGACGGTGTACCATGTCAACCAGCGTATGGGCGGCGGCACATGGGTGTATCTCGGCACTTTCGCCTTCGGGAGCGACAAGACGCAGAACTATGTGAGCCTGACCAACGAGGACGGTCGCGGGCAGGTGGTGACGGCGGATGCCGTGAAATTCGGTGGCGGAATGGGCAGTGTAGCCCGCTATCCGCAACCCGATGCGATAGCGAATGTGCCGTCGTCGAAAGCCTTGCCGAAGACAGACAAGGTGGAGATTGACAGTGCGCAACTGCTTCTGAACCAACAACTTGCCAGTGTAAGCGGTATGCCGCGTTACTTGGAAGGGGCACGCTACTGGATGCAGTATTCGGGTATCCCTGACAGCATTTACAACTACACCGACAGTCACAACGACTATATCGACGACTACGCTTCGCGCGGCGGTTGGGTGAACTACCTGGCAGGCGGCAGCGTGACCAATCCCAAAGAGGCGGGATTGGGTGTGCCCGTGCAACTGAGCATGGCTTTCCACAGCGATGCGGGCGTGCGCAGGGGCGATACGATTATCGGCACTCTGATGATATACACCGACCACGGCGACGGCAAGGAGAAGACCTATCCGACGGGCAAGACCCGCCTGGCGGCACGCGATTTGGGCGACTATGTGCAGACGCAGATTTGCGAGGACCTGCACGTGTATGCCCCGCAGTGGACCCGCCGGCAACTGAACAACTCGTCGTACGCCGAGGCACGCCGTCCGAAGGTGCCGGCTATTCTGCTGGAGTTGCTGTCGCATCAGAACTACAACGATATGCGGTTGGGCTTGGACCCGCGTGTGAAGTTCACCGTCTCGCGTGCGATATACAAAGGTATGCTGCGCTTCATGCACGAGCAGTACGGGACAGCCTACGTGGTGCAACCGCTGCCCGTACAGCAGATGCGCATAGAACGTGCTGACAACCAACTGAATATCACATGGGCAGCCACTCCGGACACGTTGGAGCCGACCGCACAACCCACCTACTACGTGGTCTATACGCGCACCGATGACGGCGACTGGGACAACGGTGTGAAAGTAACCTCACCGCGCCATACCATCAAGGCGCAGACAGGCACGCGCTACGATGTGCGCGTGGTGGCAGGCAATGCGGGCGGTGTGAGCATGCCGAGCGAGACCCTGTCGGCATATATCGCGCCCAACGAGAAAGGCAATGTGCTGATAGTGAACGGTTTTACCCGTGTGAGTGGTCCGGACTGGTTTGCCGACAGCACGTATATGGGTATCGTGCCGCAGTCGGGAGCGGTGCCTTACGGGAAAGACCTATCGTATATCGGCGAGCAGTATGAGTTTGACAGCCGCCTGCCGTGGGTGAGCGACGACAACAGCGGTTGGGGCATGTGCTACAGCGACCAGCAAGCCACCTTGACCGCAGGCAACACCTTTGACTACGTGAGCAAGCACGGACGCGCCTTGGCACGCGCGGGCTACTCATACACGAGCAGCAGCGTGGCGGCGTTGGACAGCATCAGCGGCTGCGACATCGTAGACGTGATACTCGGCAAGCAGAAGACCACCGTGCTGGGCAAGGACACGAGTTTCCACTGCATGCCGCAAGGGTTGCAGAAGGCGTTGGCGGACTATTTAGAGCGTGGGGGAAAGATGCTGCTGTCGGGTGCGTATATAGCAAGCGACATGCAGAGCCAAGAGGATAAAGCGTTCATCAGCAACACGTTGCACTACGGATTGAGTTGCACGCACGCTTCCAAATCAGGGCGTTTGCAGACGACAAGCGGGTTGCCGACGGGTGCATACACCTTCCGTACTGCGCCAAATGACGAGTGTATCCATACCGAGAACCCCGACGGTCTGCGTGCCGTGGGCGACGGTGCCCGTTGCGTGGCACGCTACGAGGACACGGGTGTGGGGGCAGGCGTGGCATACACCGCGCCCGAAGAGGGAGGTGCAAAGAGCCTGTGCTGGTCGTTTATGATGGAGAGTGCGCAAGATTTTGAGACACTATACACAGACTGTATTGATTGGCTAATGCAATGAAAAAGAAGAACTTACCCCTGTACGAGAACGTAGAGATAACCGGCATTGCCGCCGAGGGCAAGGCACTGACGCGCATCGATGATATGGTGGTGTTCGTGCCGTATTGCGTGCCGGGCGACGTGGTGGACCTGCAAGTGACGAAAAAGAAGCACTCGTTTATGGAGGCGCGTGTGGAACGGTTGGTGAAGCCTTCGGAGCACCGTTGCGAACCCGTGTGCAAGCACTACGGCGAGTGCGGCGGGTGCAAATGGCAGATACTGCCCTACGAAGACCAACTGCGCTACAAGCAGCAGCAAATCATTGATAATCTGACCCGTATAGGCAAGGTGGAGTTGCCCGAAATCAGTCCTATCCTCGGCAGCAAACACGTGTACGAGTACCGCAACAAGTTGGAGTTCACCTTCTCCGACCGCAAGTGGCTGTCATGGGACGTGATACGTGCGGCAGGCGGACTGGAGCACGTGGATACGGCGTACGGCGTGGGGTTTCACATACCGAACTGCTTTGACAAGGTATTGGACATCACGGAGTGCCACCTGATGCCTGACATCAACAACCGTATCCGCAACGGCATCCGCACTTTCGCCCGCGAGCACGGCATCTCGTTCTACAACGAGCACGCCCACGAGGGGCAACTGCGCACCCTCATCATCCGCAGCAACCATCGCGGCGAAGTGATGCTGATAGTGGTGTGGGGCGAGGCACCCGATATGCGGCTGATGGAGTACCTGCAACAGACCTTCCCTGAGATAGTGAGCCTGCTATACGTTGTGAATCAGAAACTTAACGACACCATCGGCGACCAAGAGGTGCATGTATTCGCAGGGCAAGACCATATCATGGAGCAGATGGAGGACTTGCAGTTCAAAGTGGGTTCGAAGTCGTTCTACCAGACCAACACCGAGCAGGCGTACGAACTGTACAAGGTGGCGCGCAGTTTCGCGGAACTGACGGGCAACGAACTCGTCTTCGACCTCTACACGGGTACGGGAACGATAGCCAACTTTGTGGCGCATCAGGCGAAGCAAGTGATTGGTATTGAGTACGTTCCCGAGGCGATAGAGGACGCGAAAGTGAATGCACGGCTCAACCGGCTGGACAACACCCTCTTCTTCGCGGGCGACATGAAGGACATCCTCAACGCGGACTTCATCGCGCACTACGGACGCCCCGACGTCATCATCACCGACCCACCGCGGGCGGGTATGCACGAGGACGTGGTGAAGACTATCCTCGCCGCCGAACCCAAGCGCATCGTGTATGTGAGTTGCAACCCCGCCACGCAGGCACGCGACCTCAACCTCTTGGACGAGAAGTACAAGGTGACGCGGGTGCAGCCCGTGGATATGTTTCCGCATACGCAGCACGTGGAGAACGTGGTACAACTGACGCTAAAAGAGTCTCACTGAATTTTCGATTGTAAATAGTTGTAAATACATACTGCCAACGGGAGGATAACGAGAGGATAGCGAGTGGATAGTAGGAGGATAACAAGTAAATTCTGTGAGTAAAAATTATAGTTGTTAAAATAATATAACACACAACGCCTGTCGTTGTCCATTGCCTTTTGTACAGTTGTCTCGAAAATTGGCTATGGTATTTGCGTATGTGAGAAAAATAGTGTAAATTTGCGGGCAAAAGAATAGCATATAATGATTGACTATATAAAAGGTGAACTCACCTGCCTGACTCCTACCTATGCCGTTTTAGAGGCAGCGGGAGTGGGTTATGAGATAAATATCGCCCTGACATCGTATTCGGCATTGGCCGGGCAGGAGGGGCAAGCGGTGAAGTTGTACACCACGGAAATCATACGTGAAGACACGCATGACCTGTTCGGCTTTCTGACACAGGGCGAGCGGAGTCTGTTTGTGCTGCTGATGACGGTGAGCGGTATAGGCGCGAATACGGCACGCATGATAATGTCGGCGTATTCGGCTGCAGAGATACGTACCATCATAGCGACGGGTAATGCGCATGCGCTGTCGCAAGTGAAAGGTTTGGGTCCGAAGACGGCGCAGCGCGTGATAGTGGACTTGAAAGACAAGGTGCTGAAGATAGACCTCGGTGCGGATGCCGGTTCACAAGGAGGAACAATAGATATACCCGCAAGCCCTGTGGACAGCGAAGTGAAGACAGAGGCAGTAAGTGCGCTGACGATGCTCGGCTTTCCTGCTGCGGCGAGTGCGAAAGTGGTGGACAAGATACTGAGTGCTAACGCAACCGCCACCGTAGAGCAAGTGATAAAACAAGCACTGAAAATGCTCTGATTTGAAGCAACTATTCCTATTCATATTAGTGATAATCCCTCTGGCATTATGGGGTCAGGAGGAGAATATGGAGCAGACGGCAGATAGTGCCATTATGGCTCCTTTGCAGGTGCGCGAGTTGGGAGTGAACAGTTACGACGACCTGACACGTACACCAAGCAGTATGGACTTGCAAGACCCTGACAACGTGAAGACTACTGTGGAGTACGATGCACAAACAGGCTACTATGTAGTACATACACGCATTGGCGATGTGGATATAGCCACGCCCTACTTGATGAGCGATGACGAGTATCGTGTATACTCCGAACGGCAGGAAATGGGCAAGTACTGGCAACAGAAGATAGGCGAAGTCGAACACGACAACGAACGCAAGTTCGACATTACCGATATGAAGTTCAACATAGGTCCCGCTGATAAGGTGTTTGGACCTGGTGGTGTACAGTTGAAACTGCAAGGGTCGGCGGAACTGCTGTTCGGCTTCAAGCACCAATATGTGGACAATCCCGCACTGACACAGCGTTCGCGGAACAACAATATCTTCGATTTCGACGAGAAGATACAGGTGAATGTTACCGGCAAAGTGGGCGACAAGTTGAACCTGAACATGAGTTACAACACGGAGGCGTCGTTTGACTTTGACCAACAGAACATCAAGTTGAACTATCAAGGCAAGGAGGACGACATTATCCAATCCATAGAAGCGGGTAATGTGTCTATGAACTTGAATAGCAATCTTATACAGGGTAGTTCGGCACTATTCGGCATAAAGACAGACCTGAAGTTCGGGAAGTTGAAGGTACAGGCGTTGATTTCGCAGCAGAATAGTGAGAGTCAGTCGGTTTCGAGCAAGGGAGGAGCGCAAACCACTAACTTTGAAGTCGCAATAGATAACTATGATGAGAACCGGCATTTCTTCCTCTCTTACTACTTCCGTGATAACTATGAGCAGGCAATGGAAGCCTTGCCTTATGTAGCAAGTGGCGTAACAATCAACCGAATAGAAGTGTGGGTAACGAACAAGCGGGGTAACTATGACCAGTCACGTAACATTGTAGCACTGACGGACTTGGGTGAGTACGACCCTAACCATATACTAAATGATGCTTGGAGTGCAACAGGGGCGCGGACACCTTACAATAAAGCCAACTCCCTCTATGAGACATTGACGCAGACATACCCGCAAGTGCGTGATATACAGCAGACCAGTACTATACTTCAAGGTATGGGAGGTATGGATAGCGGTGAGGATTATGAGAAGGTGGAGTCGGCGCGCCTGCTGTCATCAAGCGAATATACGCTGAATGCCGCACTGGGTTATATATCACTGCGTGCAGCCCTTAACCAAGACGAAGTATTGGCTGTGGCGTATGAATACACGTATGCGGGGCAGGTGTATCAGGTGGGTGAGTTCTCTACAGACGGAGGAGAGTCTCTGAAAGCACCGAATGCACTAATACTGAAACTGCTGAAAGGCACGAACAATGCACCCGTTAAGAAAGGCAAAGGCACGTGGGACCTGATGATGAAGAACGTGTACTCGATAGGTGCAAGCCAGATGTCAAGCGAGAAGTTCGAGTTGTATATACAGTATCGAAACGATTCCGTAGGTACGGAGATGCAATATCTGATGGAGGGTAAATGCAAAGGCAAACAACTATTGCGAGTGATGAACCTTGACCGGTTAGACTCCAAGAACAACCCACACCCAGACGGACGCTTTGACTATGTGGAAGGCTATACGGCATTGTCCAATACCGGACGTATCATCTTCCCTGTATTGGAACCTTTTGGCAGCCATTTGACACAAGAAATAGGAGACCCTGCTATTGCACAGAAGTATGTGTATCAAGAACTTTATGACTCTACTTTGGTCAGTGCACAGGAACTGTCCGAGAAGAACAAGTTTACCATTACGGGTAAGTACAAAGGCTCTGCCGGCAACGAGATACGCCTCAATGCCATGAACGTGCCGCGCGGAAGCGTGGTGGTGACCGCCGGAGGTGCGACGTTGGTGGAAAACGTGGACTACACCGTGGACTACACCATGGGTACGGTAACGATTATCAACCAGTCTATCTTGGACGCAGGGACGAATGTGGACGTGAAGTTGGAGAACCAATCACTCTTCTCTATGCAGCGCAAGGGACTATATGGCGCACACCTTGAATATGAGTTCAACAAAGACTTTACTATCGGTGGTACATTGATGCACCTCCGAGAGAAGCCTCTGACTACCAAGGTAAATACAGGCAGTGAACCCCTTGCCAACACGATATGGGGGGTAAACCTCAACTGGAAGACCGATATGCAGTGGCTGACACTGCTCATAGACAAAGTACCATGGATAGATGCCACGGCACCATCGTCTTTCCTTGTAAATGCTGAGTTCGCCCAACTGATACCGGGACACACACGTGACGTGGGCAAGGCGGGTACGGCGTATATAGATGATTTTGAGGCAACGAAGACGAATATAGATATACACTATCCTAACTATTGGAAACTCGCCTCAACACCGCGTGACGACCGCTTCCCTGAGTCCACGTTGAGCAACAATGTGGACTACAACAAAAACCGCGCACTGCTGGCATGGTATGCAGTGGACCCAATCTTCGGACACCCGCAAACCAACACCCCTGCACATATTAAGAACGACCTTGATATGATGTCCGACCACCGCACACGTATTGTGTACCAGAGTGAAATATACCCTACAAAGACAGAGTTACCCAACTCTGAAAGCCGACTCTCGGTACTAAACCTCAGTTTCTACCCCTCGGAACGTGGACCGTACAACATCTCCGCAGACGAGATAGGCTCGGATGGCAAACTAACTAACCCCAAATCGCGTTGGGGCGGTATGATGCGCAAGTTGGACAATACCGATTTCGAGAAAGCCAACATCGAGTACATTGAGTTCTGGATGATGGACCCGTTCCTCACCAACTCGGATGCTGCCTTTGAAGGCGGTGATATGTATATTGATTTAGGAGATGTGAGCGAAGATATTCTGCGTGATGGCAAGAAGTCCTTTGAGCATGGTCTGCCACTGAGCGATGACAATATAGACGCCCTCATAGACAAAACCGTATGGGGACGTGTGCCTAAGACAACCAGTACCACCATTGCTTTCTCCAATGAGGCAGGAGCACGTGCCAAACAGGACGTCGGTCTCGACGGATTGAGTAACGAACAGGAGTTACTGCACGAGTTCGATGGCGCACACCCCTATCAAGACTATGTGTCCGCCCTACGTAGCGAAGTAAGCCAGCAAGTACTGACAGAATCGGAGAATGACCCCTTCTCCCCACTCCATGACCCTGCTGGAGACGACTATCACTACTACCGTGGACAGGATTTCGACGACGCGGAGACCACCATCCTCGACCGCTACAAGCACTACAACGGTACCGAAGGCAACTCCCCTGAGATGAACGACAGCGACCCTTATGGTACAGCGTCCACCCTGCAGCCGGATATAGAAGACATAAACCAGGACAACACCCTGAGCGATAACGAGAAGTTCTATCGTTACCATATCTCCCTGCGCCGTAAGGATATGCTGCGTGTCGGACAACAGCATATTGCCAGTATCATGGAGACAGAGGTCGCCCTGAAGAATGGCAACAAAGAGAAAGTCAAGTGGTACCAGTTCAAGATACCCCTTCGTGGAGACACGGCGATGATGCAGAAGGTGGGCAATATACGTAACTTCAAGTCTATTCGCTTTGCACGTATCTATCTGACCAACTTCAGTGAAGAGGCACATATCCGTATGGCTACCCTTGACCTCGTGCGTGGTGAGTGGCGCAACTACACCAAAGGTCTATACCAAGACCCTGCCAATAACCAGTACAATATACCTAACCCCTACACGGGCAATGGCTCTATGGATGTGCAGGCGGTAAATATCGAGGAGAACTCCAACCGCACCCCTGTCAACTACGTACTGCCACCGGGTATATCGAGGCAGACAGACCCGGGACAAGCCACACTAATTGAGCAGAACGAACAGGCAATGGCCCTGCGTATCAACTACTTGGCACCGAAAGATGCCCGCTCTGTCTACAAGAACGTAGTCTATGATATGCGCCAATACAAGCGCTTGCAGATGTTCGTACATGCCGAGAGTATGCCCGACTTTGATGCCCTGCAAGACAAGGAGTTGGCTTGCTTCATCCGCTTAGGCTCTGACCTCAAGAACAACTACTACGAGTACGAGATTCCGCTTGATGTCACACCACCGGGCATATACGATGGCAACCTCGCCACCGACCAGCTCCGAGTATGGTTAGAGCAGAACAACTTTGACTTCCCGCTGTCCGCTCTCACCGATGCCAAGACCGCCCGCAACCGTGCCAAACGTGCAGGCAACTCGGGCATAGGCAATACCATACCGTATGAGGTGTATGACCCTGATAATCTGAACAACAAGATAACCGTCCTAGGTAACCCGACCCTTGAAGACATACAGGCTATCATGATAGGTGTGCGCAACATTACCGACCACGAGGTGAATGGTGAGGTCTGGGTCAACGAACTCCGCTTGAGCCAATACAACGAGGAGGGCGGTGTGGCTGCTATGGCAAACGCGGCATTGAGTATCAGCGACATAGCGCAACTGAACGTTGCAGGACGACTGGAGACGGCAGGCTACGGCTCCATCGAGAGCAATGTCCTCGACCGCAATATGGAGAACAACTACCAGGTATCTGTCTCCGCGGCATTGGAGGCAGGGCGTCTCTTCCCAGAGAAAGCAAAACTGCAGATACCCCTCTACGTCTCCTATACCAACGAGACACAGACACCCAGGTACGACCCGCTTGACACCGACATCAAACTGTCGGAGTCATTGGAGAACTACGAGACCAAAGAGGAAAAAGACTCTATCAAACAGATGGCGAACTCCATACAGGAGTCCACCAGTTTCTCGGTCAGCAATATGAAACTGGACATTCACTCCAAGAAGCGCAATATGTTCTACGACCCTGCCAACTTCTCTGTATCAGCCAGTTACAACCGTCAGAACCAGCACACGCCCGAACTGGAGCGCGACCAGACCACCGACCACAAAGGCTCGTTCAACTACTCCTACAGTTTCAACCCCAAGCCATGGGAGCCTTTCAAAGAGGTCAAGGCGGTCAGCAAAGTCAAAATGCTCAAGGAGTTCAACATCTACTACCTGCCGCAGTCGTGGGCGTTCAACACCAATATGCACCGCACTTTCAGCCACATGAAGATGCGCGACTTCGACACATCCACCGACCCCGGTAGCAACAACCAAATGGACCTCACCTTCTCCAAGGACTTCACGTGGGACCGCAACTTCGACTTCAAGTACGACCTCACCAAGAACATCAAGTTCTCCTTCCAGACCGCCATGAACTCCACCATCGACGAAGGCTACTACACCCCCGAAATCATCCGCGACTACGCCTTCACCAACGACTACTACGAGGCGTGGAAGGACACCATACAGCGCAGTCTCGCCACATGGGGTACCCCCTACACCTACCAGCAACTCTTCTCTGCCACGTGGAATGTGCCGTTCAACCGCATACCCTACCTCGAAGCCATCACCGCCAACGCCTCCTACAACGCCACCTACAACTGGAACCGCACCATCCAGTCCACGTCCTCCGATGCCACGAATCTCGGCAACGTCATCAGCGGCACCCGCGCATGGCAGGCGGACGGTGGCATCAATTTCGAGACCCTCTACGGCAAGTCCAAGTATTGGAAGCAGATGACCCAACGCTACAACCAACGCGGCAGACGCGGACGGGCCTTCAAACCAAAGACTTACACCGAGACCGTCAGCCTCAAGGCGGGCGAACCCAAAGAAATCACCCACCGTCTCGGCAGCGAACTATTGCAAGTCTCTGCCACCACGGCGGACGGCAAGGTTGTGCGCGTCAAGGTCAAACCCACCTCCACCACCAAAGCCACCGTCACTGCGCAGCAGGACATCGACAACCTGTCCCTCACACTCACCACCAAAGACCCCAACAAGCGTTCCGCCGGACAGGTAACCATGGATATGGCAGCATACCTCGGCACTATGATTCGCAAACTGCAAATCACCTACCGCCAGACCAACTCCATGAGCGTCCCCGGCTTTGCTCCGCAAGCGGGCTTTATGGGGCAGACGCGCTACAACGACTTCTACGCACCGGGCTTTGACTTTGCCTTTGGCGGCTTCACCGACGACTTTGTCGAGAAAGCCAAAGAGCGTGGCTGGCTCTCCGGCGACACCTCCGTCGTGCAACCCGCCACACGATCCCTCACCAACGACCTCGACATCAAACTTACCCTCGAACCCATCCCCGGCTTCAAGGTGCAACTCAACGGCAAACGCTATGCCGCACAATCCACGTCCATCATCTACTCCTACGAGCAACTCCAGGAGAACATGACGGGCTCTTTCAACATCACCCAAGTCGCCATCGCCACTGCCTTCAACCGCATCGGCACCGCCGAGGACAATTTCGCCTCGGCTACCTTCAACCGGTTCCTCACCAACCGCGACATCCTCACCTCGCGCGTGCAGGAGCAGTACGAACACCTCACCTACCCCGACGCCGGCTTCATACCTGCCGACCTGCGCGGCAAACCCTATAGCCGTCAATACGGTGCCGTCAGCAGCAGCACCGCCGATGTCCTTGTGCCTGCTTTCTTGGCAGCTTATACCGGTCGGGATGCCCAAAACATCAACCTCAACCCATTCCTTTCTATCCTCCGGATACTGCCCAACTGGTCGGTAACCTTCGACGGACTCGGACGCCTCCCGTGGATGCGCGACCACTTCAAGTCGGTCAACCTCACACACGCCTACACCTGCAAATACGCCATCAGCAGTTACTCCACCTACTCCACATGGCTCCCCGCAGGCGACCTCAGCGATAAGCACATCGGCTTCGTACGCAATGTCGAGACCGATAACCCCATACCCTCATCGGCGTACGACATCTCCTCCGTCAACCTCTCCGAAAACTTCTCGCCGCTCATCGGACTCAACCTCACCATGAAGAACTCCCTCTCCACCAAGTTCGAGTACCGCAAGCAACGCAATATCTCGCTGAATGTCAACTCCGTACAAATCACCGAGGGGCATACCGACGAGTTCGTCATTGGCGCAGGCTACACCATCAAGGACCTCAGTTTCATCAGCAAAACCAAAAATGGCGGACAGAAAAAGGTCAGCAACGACCTCAAACTGTCGCTCGACCTCAGTTACAAGGACATCAAGACCCTCCTCCGCAAGGTCGAAGAAGACCTCACGCAGGCAAGTTCCGGAAACAAAGTCTTTGCTATCAAGATTAGTGCCGACTATGTCCTCTCGCAGAAAATCAACCTCCAACTCTTCTACGACCACCAGGGCACCACGCCGCTCATCTCCTCGTCCTACCCCGTCAAGGCGGACAACGTGGGCATCAACATCAAACTCATGCTCACCCGCTAATCATTGGGGGACGACGCGGCTCGCGTCGTCATGCGCCAACGGCGCACGATAACCGTTCAGTATAATCATTTTATGAACAATTTGTGGTAATACGGCGTAGCCGTCCGTCCAACACCCCGCATACTATGTACAAAGTCGGCATCATCGGTCCCGAATCCACGGGCAAGAGCACGCTTGCCAAATACCTTGCCAATCGCTACCATGGCATCTACGTACCCGAGTACGCACGCGAATATATGGAGGCATTGGCACCCTCCTACAACTACACCTACGACGATGTCCTCCGCATCGCCCACCACCAAGTGGAGCAACTCCGCACATACACTCACAACGACAGTAACATAAGCAACGTAAACTACCTGAACGACAGCAACGAAAACAACGAAAACAACCTGACACCCCCCGTTGTTTTCTTCGACACCGAACTGATTATCACCAAGGTATGGTTTCTCCACAAATACGGCACCTGTCCTGATTTCCTTGAGAACGCGCTCCACACCTGCCCTATGGATGTCTATCTCTTGTGCTATCCCGACCTCCCGTGGGTCTATGACCCTGTACGCGAGAACCCCGACCTGCGCCAATACCTCTACGACTGGTACGAACGCGAAATCCAATCCCTCAACATCCCCTACTACATCATCCGCCACAATCTATAGAGACCATGCTCGGGAGACGACGCGGCAGAGCATAGGGGACAACGCGGCAGAGCATGGGAGACGACGCGGCTCGCGTCGTCAATACTCACTGGGAACGCGGATGCCCTCACGAGGTCTCCGTAAGCCCGTGGACGAAACGGGGTGCTCTCTCGTCCGCGGGCAGTTTGGTACAAACTGTCTGACAATGCTACGAATATGGGGACGACGCGTCCCGCGTCGTCAATAAAAGCCCTCCCCCTATGAAGGAGGAGTTGGAGGGGGTTCTTGAGGGGTTTGGGGAGGTCCCAGAATTCCTCGGGTCAACTCTATGATATTAGTATGATATTAGTATGTGATTAGTATGTGATTAGTATGTGATTAGTATGTGATTAGCGAGTGGATAACGAGAGGATAGCGAGTCTATTTGCGGATGTGAACAAAAGTCATTACTTTTGTAGAGTAAACAACAACGGAACGTGTCAGATAAACTAACAAACAATATCCCCAACCACATTGAGAGGTTCCTCAACCAATGTGTAGGTGTATGCGCACTCGTCTTATGCCTATGCACGGCGTGTGAACCGGACACCGCCTGCCAAAACCGCGAGATGGAGACACACGCTGTCATCATACTCTCTGCCGATTCCACAGACCTCAGCGGCACACTCCACACCTATGACGCATGGGATAGCCTCCACATACAAGGCATTGGCGCAAACACGGTGCTATACAGCCCCACCCCCCTCAAGCAGATTGCGCTCTCCCTGCGCCAGGACACCTCCGAGACAGCCTATCTCTTGCTCTACCATGGGCGACTTGATACCCTTATCATCACCCATACACCGCGAACCCAATACGTCAGTCTTGCGTGCGGATGTGCTGTCTATCACACCATTACGGGCGCACGTTCCACCGACCCGCGCGTGGACAGCGTATCTGTTATCAACGCCTCTGTCGAAACCACTGCGCAAGAAAACCTCAGAATCTACCTGCACGAGTGAAACGGATACAACTCCTCATACTGACCCTTTTCAGTCTCTTTTCGACCGCCGTTAGTGCACGTGAGTATGCCGACACGGCTGTCTATCAAGGTCTTAGCCTCAAGTTGGACTTGGCAATGCCCGTCATGGAGGCGGCACGCTCAGGGGGAAAAATACAGGACTACGAACTCGCTATCAACGTGCGCCTTGCCCGTAGGTGGTACCCTACGATGGAACTCGGCTACGCTCTCGCAGACTGCACCGCCGATGGCGGACACCATACAGGACAAGGAGGCTTCGGACGCATAGGCTTGGACATCAGTACACTGAAGAAAGGCGTGTCCGAAAACTGCCTTATGGTGGGTTTCCGCGTAGGCACAGTCTATCAAGACTACCAACTCACCGATGTCGTGCAAAAGGTGGACTACTGGCAAGCCCCTATCCTCTCCTACCTCAACCAAAACCATTGGGACGCGTGGGGCGAGATTGTCGCAGGCTGTCAGGTACAGATAGCCAAAGGATTTCAAATGGGCTGGTATGTCCGCCTGAAAGTGCTCTTCACCCGTACCGCCAAGGACGGCGGTCCCCTGCCCTACTATATGCCCGGCTTCGGCTTCCGCGATGACACCAATTGGGGCATCAACTACTACCTCGGCTGGAAATTCTAACATAGGAGACGATGCGGATCGCGTCGTTAAAATTATATTGTTGGTAGTTGTTTACCCAATGGCATCAAATATCATGTTATCACCATAGTTAGCATTTGCACATCTCACAAAAAATCCGTAACTTTGCAAACCCAAATGATACGACAATGAAAAAGTTATTGCTAATGGCACTTATGGGCGGAATGTTCATCAGTTGCACCCAAAACACCGACAAGACTATGCAAACCGAAACCACCAACACGCAGCAGGAGACAGTCCTCAACGCTATCCAAACGCGTGCCTCTATCCGTCAATTCACGGGAGAAAAGATTACTAATGAGCAGATTAACACCCTCCTTCGCTGTGCGATGTCTGCTCCGTCAGCAATGAACAAGCAGCCTTGGGCATTCGTTGTAGTAACAGATGATGCCTTGCTCAGCAAGATGGGCGAAGCCTTTCCCTTTAGCCGTTGCGGCAATGGCGCAGCCTGTGCCTTTGTGATGTGCGGCGACCTCAACAAGGCTCTCCCGGGAGAAGGACAAGGGTTCTGGATAAATGACGTATCGGCTGCCACCGAAAACCTGCTCCTTGCCGCACACGCTATGGGTCTTGGCGCAGTCTGGACGGGGGTCTATCCCAGTTCCGAGCGCACCCCTGAGGTACAAGCCATGCTGGGGCTGCCCGAACATATCATTCCGATGTGCATTGTTCCCGTGGGCGTTCCCAATGAGAAAACGGCTGTAAAAAACAAGTTCAAGGAAGAGAACATCCACTACAACCGCTGGTAACCGCCACCATGCAGTATTCCGTAGCGCACCTCGCGTATTCCTTTGCCGAACCATGGCAACAGGACCTCTTTGAGCAGGCGTTATGTGACGCGGGCTTTGACGCTTTCGATGGCGACAATGCCTATATCCCGACCGCCCTCCTCCGTGCCCGTCGCGCGGAGGTGGAGGCATTGATTCTGGGTACCGAAGGCGTCCGACTCCTATCCTTTGAGGACTGCCCCGAGGAGGACTGGAACGCCACATGGGAAGCCGGACACGAGGTAGAGCAACTGCCTATGGATGTACGTATTACGCCTCATTGTGCCTTTGGCGCAGGGCACCACGAGACCACCTCTATGATGGTCGATGCCATGGTGGAGAACAAAGGTCGTTTCGCGCGTGTCTTGGACATGGGTTGCGGCACGGGTGTGCTGGGCATCATGGCAGCCAAGTGCGGGGCAACGCACGTGACAGCGGTGGATATTGACGAACAAAGTGTACGCAATGCGCAGGAAAACGCTGCGCAAAACGATGTCTGTATGGACATCCGCCAAGGCGACACGCCACCCGCAGGCGAATATGACCTGATTCTTGCGAACATTCACCGCAATATATTGCTATCCCAACTGCCCGCCTATGCCCGCTATACCGCGAAGCATGGCGAAATATGGCTCAGTGGTTTCTACGAGACTGACGTACCGATACTGACAAATGCCGCCGCGCAAGTGGGACTGACACCCATCGCTACCCGTAAGCGTGGCGAATGGAGAATGATACAACTGCGAAAATGAGTACAATCTGTGCCATATCCACCCCCTACGGAAGCGGCGGCATTGCCGTAATCCGCGTGAGCGGTGCAGATGCTATTGCGTTGACCGACAGCCTGTTCCGTGGACGTAATTCCCTGCTCACGGCACAGCCCAACACCATTCATTACGGCACTATCGCGCGCGATAATGAGGTCTTGGACGAAGTCCTCGTGAGTGTCTTCCGTGCCCCGCACTCGTTCACGGGCGAAGATGTGGTGGAGATAGCCTGCCACGGCAGTCTCTATATCCAGCAGACCCTGCTGCAATGGCTGATTGATGCGGGATGTGAGATGGCACATGCAGGTGAGTTCACGCAACGTGCGTTCTTGAATGGCAAGTTGGATTTGGCAGAGGCAGAGGCGGTTGCGGACTTGATTGCCGCACAGACAAAGGCAGAAAAAGACCTTGCTATCAATCAGTTGCGCGGAGGTATATCACAGGAACTGGCAACCTTGCGCGCACGGTTATTGGAGTTCACCTCACTCGTAGAGTTGGAATTGGACTTCGCTGACCATGAGGAACTGGAGTTTGCCGACCGCCATCAACTGACCTCGCTGGCACAAGAGATAGACGCTAAACTCACCACCCTGACAGGTTCGTTCCGCGCAGGCAATGCCATCAAGCAGGGTATTCCTGTGGCTATCATAGGTGCCACCAATGTAGGCAAGTCCACACTGCTCAACGCCCTTGTGGGTGAAGAACGCGCTATCGTCAGCGACATTCAGGGTACCACACGCGACACCGTAGAGGACACCTTGGTATTGGGCGGTATTCTGTTCCGTTTCATCGACACCGCGGGCATCCGTACCACAGCCGACAAGATAGAAAGCCTTGGCATTGAGCGGAGCCTGCAAGCAGCACGCAAAGCCCTGATAATCATTAATGTGATAGATGCCACCGCCCCGCACGACACCCTCTCCGACCTACCCGAACTGGAAGGCAAAACCATCATCCGCGTACTCAACAAGGCAGACAAGGTTACCCCCGAAGACTTGGCACAATTTACAAATTTACAAACTTACAAATTTACAAATTATCCCCAATTGGCGTTGTCGGCAAAGAGCGGGGATGTGGAGCCCCTGAAGCAGGCATTGGTTGCCGAAGCAGGTAAGTTGTTCGACACACGCAATGCCGTAACCATCAGCAACACACGCCATTACGAAGCCCTTGTGCGTGCCTTGGACGCCATTCGCCGCGTGGAACAGGGCTTGCAGGAGCAACTAAGCGGCGAGTTTCTGAGTATGGACTTGCAGGACTGCCTCACCGCTCTCGGCGAGATAACAGGACAAATCACATCCTCCGAAGTCCTCCACAATATCTTCTCCAAATTCTGTATCGGGAAGTAGCCTTATTGTTCACACAAGAATCCTTTTTCGTAGGGCATAAGCAAAGCACTATTGTATATTTGCAAGAAAAGTAGTACCTTTGCGGACGATTGACAGACCTGATATAATATCTAACATATAACTAACGTATAACCAATTTATAACAAAATAAACATTATGGCAGAAGAAAAGAAAGTACCGTCGCCCGAGAAGTTGAAAGCACTTCAGTTGGCAATGGCGAAGATTGATAAGGACTTTGGCAAAGGTGCCATCATGAAACTCGGCGACGACCGTATCGAGGATGTCCCCGTCATCTCCACAGGTTCTGTGGGGCTCAACCTGGCACTGGGCGTAGGCGGTTACCCGCGCGGGCGCGTGATTGAGATATATGGTCCCGAGTCCTCCGGTAAGACCACGCTTGCCATTCACGCAATGGCAGAGGTGCAACGTCAGGGCGGTATCGCAGCCATCATTGATGCCGAGCACGCCTTCGACCGTTTCTACGCGGAGAAACTGGGTGTGGATACCGACAACCTCCTCATCGCGCAACCTGACTGCGGCGAACAGGCACTGGAGATTGCCGACGAACTCATACGTTCCGCAGCGGTGGACCTCGTAGTCATTGACTCAGTGGCTGCGCTCACACCCAAAGCCGAAATCGAAGGCGATATGGGGGACAACAAAGTAGGTCTGCAAGCCCGACTGATGTCGCAGGCACTCCGCAAACTCACCGCCACCATCAACAAGACACAGACTACCTGTATCTTTATCAACCAGTTGCGCGAGAAGATCGGTGTCATGTTCGGCAATCCCGAGACCACTACGGGTGGTAACGCCTTGAAGTTCTATGCCTCTGTGCGACTCGACATACGCAAGGTAGGACAACTCAAGGACGGCGACGAAATCATCGGTAACCAGGTTCGCGTCAAGGTGGTGAAGAACAAGGTGGCACCTCCGTTCAAGAAAGCGGAGTTCGACCTGATGTTCAACGAGGGCATCTCCAAGGTGGGCGAACTGGTGGACCTCGGAGTGGAGAACGGTATCCTGCAGAAGTCGGGTTCGTGGTACAGTTACAACGACAAGAAACTCGCACAGGGTCGCGATGCTGCCAAGAATGTGCTCCGTGACAACCCCGACCTCGCCGACGAGATTGAGGCAAAGATTATGGAAGCCATCAAGACCAAGAAGTGATATTAACTATTACTTATTACCTATTACTATTAACAACTCGTTGTTAATAAGGACATTGTCGCCCCGCGAAGCCCACGAGGCAGAGGAGCGGTACCGCATAGTCAAGCGGTCGGTAGATGCACGTCAGCGCGAACTGAAGGTGCATCTTACTCTTTTGGCGGACGAGCAAGGACGACCCGTGCCCAAAGACGCACCTGTCCCGCTGTACACCCCGCCCGTATTCCAAGACGTACATCACGCTGATCGTCAGGCATATATCATCGGGGCAGGACCTGCGGGTCTGTTTGCCGCCCTCACCCTGTTGGAGCACGGTATCCGTCCCGTTATCTTCGAGCGCGGCAAGGATGTCAGTGCCCGCAAGGTGGATATCGCCACCCTCAACCGCAACTTGGGCTTGAATACCGAGTCCAACTACTGCTTTGGCGAGGGCGGTGCAGGCACGTTCTCGGACGGTAAGTTGTTCTCGCGCAGCAAGAAACGCGGCAATATGCAGCGGGTGATGGAGTTGTTCCACTACTTTGGTGCCAACGACGGCGTGCTGTATGAAGCCCATGCCCATATCGGCAGCGACCGCCTGCCTGCTATCATACGTGCCATGCGTGAGTGTATCCTCTCCCATGGCGGTGAGATACACTTTGATACCTGTGTGGATGCCGACCTTTTCCATACTCTGTCAGCCCCCTCTTTGAAGAGGGGGCAGGGGGAGTCCCCCATCATCCTCGCTATCGGTCATTCCGCCCACGACACCTATCGTATGCTGGCATCCGAGGGTGTGCTGTTGGAGCCCAAAGGCTTTGCCATGGGGGTACGTGTGGAGCACCCGCAAGCCCTTATCAATCGCCTGATGTACCACAACCCGTCGCCCGAGACAGTGCAACTGGTGGGCAATGCGTCCTACTCGTTGGTCACGCAGGTACAGGGGCGCGGGGTGTATTCTTTCTGTATGTGCCCGGGCGGACACATAGTGCCTGCGGGCAGTAGTGCCGAGAGTTGTGTAGTCAATGGTATGTCCGCCAGCCACCGCAACTCTCCGTATGCCAACTCCGGCATTGTGGTAGAGATACATCCTGAGGACATTCTAAGTCTGCCACATACCATTCTTCATTCTTCATTCTTCACCCTTAATTCACCCCTTCCCACCCTGCTCCTTCAGGAGTGGCTTGAGCATGAGGCATTCTTGCACGGAGCACCTGCGTCCGTGGCACCTGCCCAACGCTTGCGTGACTTTGTAGAGGGACGTGAGAGCCGCGACCTGCCCCCTTGCAGTTACCTGCCAGGGATACACAGCAGCCGATTGGATGAGTGGCTGCCGACTATGATTGGCACACGTCTTCAGCAGGGCTTCCGCGACTTTGACCGCAAGTATCGCGGGTTCCTTACCAACGAAGCCGTTATCCTTGGTGTGGAGAGCCGCAGCAGCAGTGCAGTGCGCATACCGCGTAACCCCGACACACTCCAATCCGTCTCCACGCCCCACCTTTACCCATGCGGCGAAGGTGCAGGTTATGCCGGCGGCATCACTTCTTCCGCCCTCGACGGTATCAATGCCGCCCTTGCCATTGCCCGCCAATAGTCCCCTACTCCACCTCACCGCCTGCCCATATACCATCTTCTACACACATACAGGACAGCCCATACTATCGCCAACGCTCCTATCCGCGCTAACCATCTTACCGCTTGCGGCACGTATCGTTCAGGCGGCACTCATAGGAGTACTGCGCTTACCCATGATGTGGGTGAAGTTCGGGTTCTCCAACATTGCCGTATTGGAGGTGGCAGCCTTGCGCAACATAAAGGTGACGTGACTACTTTTCGAGAGTTTGCCGCTAACGGATTTAACGGGGTCAATAAATTTGATTTTTGCCATTGTTGTTTTTTGTTTTGTTGTTTGTTTTATATTACTGTCCGGTAAAACTCAGATTTGCATGCAAAAAAAAATCGGTCGGTTCTTTTGCAGGAACCGACCGT
>CAKVBV010000013.1 GCA_934725535.1 uncultured Bacteroidales bacterium
TAACTGACATTGATTTGTGTCCCCTGTGCCGTGGTGAGCAACTGCCCCGTGGTGGAGTACACCCGCAGGGTGATGTCGTCAGGCACGCCTTGCACGCAGAGCATCTCATGGGTAGGATTGGGATAGACGATAACCGTGCCGGACTGTGCCTCGTCTGTGGAGGTGGGCACAGGCGATGTTTCGGAGAAGGTGATTTTGACAATGTTCCCCATGTACTCCTCTCCCAACAGATACCCGTTGTGATCAATCAATTGAACGCGGTCGTCCACAAAGACCCATTTGCCAATGGCGGCAATGTCTTCTGTACGGTCAGCACCAAAGTAGCGGTGCTCGACGATGAGACGGTCTGCCATAAGCGGAAAACTGCACAGCAGACATACAAACAAGATAAATCGTTTGTTCATTGTGTTTGATGTTTTGCAGGTGGCGGTTCCTACCAACCCATACATAAAAAACAAGCGTGGAACCCTTATCTTTGCTCATTCCCGACTATGAGGTTCCTGCAAGACCCTGCTAACAAGAATAAACAATAACGCCCACGCCGGTATGTAGATATACACCAATAATGGTGTACATAGTACACACCCATGGGCGTTTACTGCACTTCTTGTCTTGGGTTAGCGAATTTTGCAGGATTCCATAGTCCCAAAACAAGCGCCAATAAACGCCGTTTAATAACAATATATGTGCAAAGACTCCTTGTGCAGGGCATTATTGTCGCGGTAGTCACCCCACCCAAAAACTGTCCCAAATACTAAGTCTTTGCGCTTGCAAAGTTACACTTTTTTCTCGGAATACACAATACGTATTCACCGCCCGCTATTTCACATCTTGGACGAGACGGATAGGAATTTGTGATGCTATGGGGGACGATGCGGCTCGCGTCGTCATCGTATCAATTTCGGGTTAAGTGTATGAGATTAGTATGTGATTAGTATGAGATTAGTATGTGATTAGCGGGTGGATAACGAGAGGATAGCGAGGGAACACGGACAGCATTCCCCATAGCAACAGCGTAGAAAAGCAAGACGGAAACTGAACTTAGGCACTAATGATTACTTCGTACCCCTTTGCCTGCAAGGGGGCGGCTATGCGCTCCATATCCTCACGCGACACTTTCTCCAAGGTCTTCACAGGCGTCGCACGGTCGATGACGTACATCATAATCTGCTTGGGGTGAAGCACGTCCACAGCCTCATACCATGCCTGCACTTCCTCGGGCGTAGTGTTGTCGATATGCACACCGTTATGCTCGCCGCGCAAGAAGCAGGTCTGCAACGTGAAGCCACCGTCAAACTGCTGCAGCAGAGCCATTATCTTGCTGACCGTCAAGTCGTTATTAACAGGCTGGTCTATAGCGCGCATCGTGCTGTCAATAGCGGAGTCCAATTTCAATATACGGTTATCGCACAGGCGTAACGCTTCCACCACGTCAGGACGCGCCAGTTGCGTGGAGTTGCTGAGCACCGACACCTTTGCCGTAGGAAAATACTTGTCCCGAAGCGCACACGTATCACGTATAATCCAAAGAAAATCAGGGTGCAACGTCGGTTCACCATTGCCGCTGAATGTAATTACGTCAATATGTGTCCCTTCTTGTTGCAGGGCTTGCAGTTTGCTATGCAAAGCCTGCTTCACCTCTTCGCGCGTGGGCAGCACAGGGTGCGACACAGGTTGGTTGAAACCGCACTCGCAGTACACACAGTCAAAGGTGCATAGTTTATGCTCTATTGGCATAAGTTCCATACCTAACGACATACCCAACCGGCGCGAGTGGATAGGACCATAAACGATATTGGAAAACAACATATTTATATACGATTTATCGGTTTACACTCAAACAATTACGCGATTACCAAGGGCGCGGCACAATTGCTGCCGCATACTCATCAGCAGCGGTTGCTGCTCCAGAATGGTACGTATCAACTCCCAATCGCCGCGGTTCTGCGCATCTTGCAGCATATTCTGCATAGCGTCAATGCGCTCATTCACAATGGTATATTTCAGTTCCAGCAGTAGTCGCTGTATCAGTTCGGGCAGTATATCGGCATCGGTCTGCACCTTCACTTCCTGCTTCACATTCTCCGATATGCTGCGTTCGCTGTAGATACTGCTCAGTTGGTATTTGTCGGCTATCAGGTTCACCGCCAACTGACTCAATGCTACATCGGGGTGATGCTGAAAGAACGTAGCCGCCACAAAGCCCTCTTCCTTGCAATGGGCTGTGTATTCGTCTATCACTTTGCGATACAGCGGGTTGGCTATCTCGATGTTGTCGTTGGTCAGTTCCGAGATGATATACTCCCCTGCCAGGCAAACCGAACCGTCCTCGCCTGCATACAGCGGTTGCTCGCCGTAGCGGACAATCACCTGTATCAGGTTCTGCAGGTTCTCATCCTTGCGCGACAGGCTGCCGTGCACCACCGATAGGGGTGTCATTGTCTCCTCTTGTTGGGGGGCAGCCTCCTCATTGCCTGTCTGTTCGCGGCGCGCAGCACGTTCTTTCTCTTTGTCTTTCTCATCGAATATACGTTTGCGCACCTCCACCACCTTGCGGGTAAGCACATCCTCCTGAATACCAAGGAACGACGCACTGTCCTTGATATACACTTGCCGCTTGATAATATCGGGAATCACCGAAATCGACTGCACTACTTGGTTAATCATATCCACCCGCTTGGCGGGATCATCACCCGCCTCACTGCTCAGCAGATGGGTCTTGAAGCGGATAAAGTCCGTCTGGGCAGCCTGAATAAACGCAATAAAGTCCGCTGCATTATGGCTCTTGGCATACGAGTCAGGGTCTTCCCCGTCGGGCAATAGCACCACTTTGACGTTAATTCCCTCCTCCAATATCATGTCGATGCCGCGCAATGCCGCCTTGATGCCAGCCTTGTCGCCGTCATAGAGAATGGTCACGTTCTCCGTATAGCGGTGCATCAGTTTCACTTGCGGGGTGGTGAGCGAGGTGCCACCCGACGCCACCACGTTCTCAATACCCGACTGCACCATCTGTATCACGTCCATCTGCCCCTCCACCAGGTAGCAGCAGTCGTTCTTGGAGATGGCTTGCTTGGCTTGATAGAGACCGAACAACTCATTATGCTTCTCGAATAACGGCGAAGTGGGCGAATTCACATACTTGCCCGCCTTGTCGCTTTTCTTCAGCAATCGCCCTGCAAAGCCCACCACCTTGCCACTGGCAGAAAAGAATGGGAATATCACGCGCCCGCGGAAACGGTCATATAACCTTCCGTCCGGGCTCTTCAGGCACACACCTGTACCGATATGAGGCTCATTGTCAGGGTCATTCACGAGGTACTTCTCCTGATACCCTGCCTGCTTGGCTGCCGCCCATAGGCTTGCCCGCTCGGGCGAATAACCTATCTGAAACTTCCGTATAGTATCCTCTCTAAGTCCGCGCTCACGCAGGTAACTCATACCTACAGCCTTGCCTTCCTCGCTCTCCCACAACTGATTCTGAAACCATGTGTTGGCAAACTCGTTCACCACAAACATCGACTCCCTGTCGTCTTGCCGCTGTTGCTCTTCGGGTGTCAGTTCGCGTTCCTCTATCTCTATATGGTAACGCTTGGCAAGCATGCGTATCGCCTCCACATAAGAGCATTGCTCTATCTCCATGATGAAGCCTACGGCGTGCCCCGCTTTGCCGCAACCGAAACACTTGAATATCCCCTTGCTGGGCGATACGGTGAACGACCCCGTCTTCTCGTCGTGAAACGGGCACAGCCCGATGAGGTTCGCTCCGCGCCGTTTCAGCGTGACATAATCGCCCACCACCTCCTCTATCTTGGCGGCTGCAAACACACGTTCTATGGTCTCACGAGGTATCAAACTATGTACGATTTACGAATGTACGATTTGGCAATTTATTTTACAATTGGGAATGATTTACGATTTTGCATCTTCTCAATCGCACGGCAAAGGTAACGAATAATCCGCACCTGTGCAAGATATACCACAATTTCTGCTACAGGGATGCCCATACGACCGATGATAGTACATCCCCTCAATACCCACTGATTGCCCGTTAAAAACGAGTATAAAGCCTGTACATAGATATGGCTCTATCGCCCCTCCTGCGATAGGTACAAACCATATAAGACTTTGAAGATAGCGTGTAGCCGCTGCACTACCCACTACAGGCAGTCGGCAGTTATGCCAACTCAGTAACTCAACCTCCTTCAAAATATCCATACCTCAACTAATAACTTATGTAACATTCCCGCAATTTCCCCCTTTCCTTGATTCTATCTCCCCCATATATATAACGCGAAAAAGGGCAAAAAACTACACTTTGACAGAAGAAAAATTGCATTTTCTTTGTAAGTCAGTGATAATCAATACTACAAAAAAATGGCGTTCTTCGGCATTTTCTCCATTCCTTTTCTAAAAATATATTAGCCCACTCTCTCCACATCGTTCGTAATGAACGGTTACTATACATTCTCAGGATACATTCCAAAAACGAATGGGAAAACATTCATATCACGTATTTTGATACCGGGATTAGTACATCCATCCGAACATCCAAAGGGGAATGATATTGCCAGTGGCGTATTCGATATCGTCGCGGACGATGTAACCGCGCTCTATGCCCTTCAGTTGTTTGCTGCCCTTGTTCCTGCCGCCGACCTCGAAAGTAATGCCATCCACCTCAAAGTCAGAAACGGGCGAACCGGTCACCGTATGCCCGACTTGCAACCACATCAGAAACACCGTCTCGCGGATATTGCCGATATTGGGATTCTCGGTCATGGCATACGCAAAATTCGGATTGTTGAGATACACCTTGTCTATCTTTTGCAGTACCTTGATACCATTGGCACTTGTGCGCAGCACATTGATTAGTTGCGCCTTGTCCAAATACTCCAGATATTGTGCCAGTGTGTTGCGGTTGATACCCAAATCGCGTTCCAGGGCACTGAAGTTAGGCTTGAACGGAACAGACTGCGACAGCACGTACATCAGTTTCTTGAGGTTGGTTGCCGATGCCACATTCATATCCGCATAGTCAGGGATGTCGTTCTCCACCACCTGCCTGATAACACCTTGTATGTGCAAATCAAAGTCAGGCTCCAACCCAAACGGGAAGTTACCGCGCTGCAGATACTCTTGAAACAAGGCTATAGGGCGTTCTTCCTGATGCGCCCATACCACTTTGCCGCCAAGCACATCTTCCAAGCCGTAAGTCTCCAACTGCCACCCTTGTTTCATAACCAGCCATTCGCGGAAGGACAATGGGGCTAAATGGTACTCCGATTTGCGGCGCGACAGGTCTGCTCCGCCCCATTCCAAATCCAAGATGGACGAACCTGTGTAGATGACTTGCAGTTGGGGTATCTGGTCGTATATGTTTTTGATTTCCGTTGACCAACCGTGATACTTGTGTATCTCGTCTATCAACAGGCGTTTGCCGCCTTGCTGATAGAATTCCAACGCCAAATCAAACAGACGATGCTGTGAGAAATAGAAATCATCCGCCGTCACATACAGCGTGTTCTTTCGACCTGTGAGCAGAATATGTTGCAGTAACATAGTCGATTTGCCCACACCACGCGCTCCCAATATGGCTATCAAATGTCCATCCCAGTTGATTTGCCGATAAAGATAACGCACAAAACGGGTATCCTTGGTGTCTAAAAGACGCTGCATGGTCTGCTGAAGTTGTAACATAGTGGCTCCTTTCTGTTTCTATCTCTGTTTGGTGTGGCAAAGGTACTACTTATTTCTGATATACACAAGAAATCGCTTGACAGACCACGCAGTTTTTATTGTTTTCTGCTTGGTAGATGCCGCAGTTTATACAAAACAAGGTACTGCACGCCGTCTCTTATGAACCCTGTAGGGCAGTGGAAGAATTTTGTGACTTGTGCTCTGCTCTGCGGATGCTGAAAGGCTGCAAAAATACGAGCAAGAAGAACACAAGGGGAATACAGCACATCAGCCAATTGCATAGCCAGTTAGCGTTGTAGTGCACCTCGCGGAATACGGGTACACTCACCAATCTGTGGCATTGGATGGCTCGCCACGCATACCACATAGCGACCACCGTCTGCTTCGCCACCACCAGCAATGTCAGCACCACGGTTGCCCAACAAATGCCTTTCTTCCAACGTGGAAGTCCCGGTCGTAAGGCTGTATGGATACGGGCATAGAGATACCACAACACAGCAACGCACACCGTCAGAAATAGCAGCAACAACCATGGGGTAGCACAGACGACACGCCGCCCTTGATAGAAGGCAAACGAGTGACTACATACGATATAAGCGCTGAAGGCTATGGCAAACACAAGCAGCGTATATCGAAAGCCCTTGCCCAATGTCGGGAAATGTTCTCCGTCACGTATAATGCCCAATGCCAGCACAGCCCATGACACCATTAGCACGCAGGAGAAGAATGTGCGCCACACATCGCAGCACCACGGATGCTCCGCATAGTTGAACCACACAGCATTGCTCCCGAACAACATTCGGCATATCGGCACAAAGAACGTGTAAATGGTTGTCCCGATAGCGGCAATCAAGGTCGCCCGCTTGAGCGTGAATTTGGATTTGGTCTCCATAATAGTTTGCTATTTAGTTTCTCCACGAATTACCATTAAAACACCATTAAAAACGCTGCTTCATACCCGGTTCCCCTATTCTGTAAGTGCCAGTATCCTTTCCGCGATACGGCGGACGGGAATGCCGCAATCCGCACCAGCTTCGTAAAAGCCGTAATACTTGGGATTGTTGAGAATGACCAGACACGTATACTGCGGATTGTCTTCAGGAAAATACCCCACAAAAGACAACCGATGATGGAGCCTGTCATACTGCCCGTTGATACGGATTTGCGCCGCCCCCGTCTTGCCTGCAATCTGCACCTTGTCACTTTGCGCCTTCCGCATATTCCACGGATTGATGCTCGCCGTGCCCAAATCATTATCCCACACCGCTCGGTGCAACCCCAAACGGACAGAGTCCAATCCGTTGGCAGGAACGCGCAAGTGCTGCCCCGTAGCCACACACGAATACAGATAGGCAAGTTGCACTGGTGTGATGGTGCAATGATACCCAATGGCATACTCTAATGTCTCGGTCATAGCATCGCACGCACTATCCTGCTCGGCAAACTCAAAGCCCCACTTGGTGAGTATCTCGGGCAGTAATGCCGGCTGCGGTTCAAACACGCGAAGCACATACTGCACAAAAGCGGCATTGCTGCTTGTAGCAATGGCATCGGACAGCGAATAGACTGCATCACGCGCATGTCCGTCCCGAAACACACGTCCTGCATATTCAAAACCGCGGCGGCACACCGTAACAGCAGTGTCCCACCCCCGTGGCTCTACGGAGTATGCCGCCAACAGAGCCAATGGCGAGACGATACTTCCCAACTCCCATGCCGACTGTGTATGCACAAGTGTGGAATCAGTGTCATACATCGCCACCACCGTTCCGCTGTGTGCGTCCATCAGTATGCCGACACCCCACTCGGCTTCAGTGCGACAGAAACGTGCCTGCACCTCTTCCGCCACAATCTGCTGCAGCGAATCCACAATGGCAACAGGGTGCTCCGTAGCAACACGTTCCTGCTGCGTGCAGGCACTCATACCCGCTAAAACAATTACCCCAAGGGCAATGTGAATGATTGAAAGTTTCATATTCTATTTGTTTATATTACATTTGTCATTCCCCCATATATAATAATGCAGAAAGTGGCAAAAACTATCACCTGCAAACAAGAAAAAATGCATTTTCTTTGTAAATACCTGATTAGCAATACCCCAAAAATGTACCTGTTTCAGCATTAGTCAGAACCAGATATTACTTTAAATGCCATTAAAACCACAACTCTATGCTTCTTCAATATCTGTAATCTTACACTTTTCCTGCCATCCTATTCATCCACGTGGAATGACGAATCAATGCTCTTGAATATATACTCAAGTTCACGGGCTGTTCTGGCGGTAATAGATACGTATAAGATATATTTGTTTGTTTTGAAAGCAACCCAACGAGAAAACATATTAATACCCCTATTATCTCCTTTTCCTGCAAATTTTACTTCTAAGGCTCTACCGTTCACTCCAGCAAAACTTATGTCGTAATGGATACCTTGAGTTAGGTGAAAAGTTTCAGTATCTTCAAGAGCATTTTCATATACTTGTAGATATTCATCCGGTGTAACTCCTGTATAGATCAGAGGTATACACTGAACATAAACGCTATAACCCAAATCGTTGTCGTCATACGTAAATTGGAATGCTCCATTTTTTTCTACTATTGGTCCCTTAATCAACTTACCGGGACATGTGTACGAAATGTTTTTGTAAGATACTTTTGTTTCTGCATTTATTCCTATACAGAATAAAAGGATGGTTCCTAATAAAATTATTTTCTTCATTGTTTTTTATTTTTTTTATATTGTTTCTTGTCAAGGCGATACTATTATCGCTCACATTTCCTTTACCCTCTATCTTCTAATTCCTATTCTCTAATCTCTCCCCTCCTTGAAGGAGGGGCTTGGGGAGGTCTCTGTCATCACGCCGACAACTACGGTATTTTCACGGTTGATACACGGTAGATACACGGTAGATACACGGTAGATAATCGGTATATTGTGCTGACCACGTAATACCCTGACCGTAGGCATACGCTATCTCCCCCGCCTACCTGCCGCTGTCTCTCACCAACCGCAACGCCCTATTTCATATCCGTATCAGCCCCTTTCAGCAAATCGAACTTGCTCTGCACCTCTTGTTTGCGGTACTTGTTGAGTATCTCTTTGAAACGCGGCAGTTCACGGATAGCGTCGAGGTCAGTATCTGCAGCGATATGCTGGAAATCTCGGTAGCCCAATGACAACGCCTTGTCGAAAGCGTTCAACGCCTGCTCGCTACGCCCCATCAGTGCGTAAAGGCACGCCGCATCATAGTAGTTGTCGTTAGTCGGTTCTACCACAAGGATACTATCCATCCACGCCAACGCCTCTGTATCCCGCCCGAGGAAATGAAGCGCATACTGACGCACGGAAGAACCATCGATAGTGGTATCCATAGCCAACACCTGCTCAAAATCCACCTTTGCCTTTGCCGTATCGCCCTGTATCAGTTCCAAACGACCGCGCCACAGATAAGCACCTGCCGCAGGACTCAACTCGATACAACGCGATATGTCCGACAAAGCCTCATCATACCTCTTTTGTTCCCATTGGACTATAGTACGCAGGTAATAACCGTTGGCAGCATAGGACGGGTGATTCTGTATGACATACGAAAAATCATTGAGCGCATTGGTATAGTCGCCAATCCCTGTATAGCAACACCCGCGATTGAGGTATGCATACGCATAATCCGCATTGATATTGAGTAGTGCCGTGAGGTCGGCAATCGCCTTGCGGTACTGATACAGGTTTTGGTAGCAATCTGCGCGATTGGCAAGCACAAACGGGTCGGCGGTTCCCTCCATCCGCTCCATCATATCCAGGTCTTTGATAGCATCGGCATAGTACCCTTTCTCTATATAGATACGAACCCGAACACCCATGTAGAACAACTGTGGATAATCCGTCAGATGGCTTATCTGCTCGGACACGGCATTGAGCAGGTACGGATACTCGGTATCGGCGGCAGCAATCAGTATATCGGTGTCGCCAAACCGCCCCGTCTCGTTGTAACCGAGGTTGAGGTAACGGATATACTGGTCTATGAACTTGGTAGTCTCGCCGCTTAACATCGCCAATCCTGCGGACAAGCGCCATGCCTCGGCGTTGTATGGATAGAGCACTGTGATAGAAGTGAGCATGGCACGTGCCTCATCATATTTGCCCAATTGCAGGGTGCAGCGTGCAATCTCCACCAAGTGCGACTCGTCGGCTGGCACTAATTTGCTTGCCGCCTTATAGTCCGCAAGGGCTGCCGCATAGTTCTCCTTATGGTAGTACAACTCGCCCCGTGCGGCATACGCATCGGCGTTCTTCTTGTCTTTTTTGATGGCGGTGGTGTAGTCGTCCAACGCTTTCTGCAACTCACCCGCATACATATACGTCGTGCCGCGCAACCGATATACTTCGCTGACGGATATACCGGATGTCTTGACGTATTTCAGTACCATATCTATATCCTGCAACGCCATACCGTATTGCTCCTGCATAATGTTGGCAATGGCACGGTAGCGGTACAGCATACCGTTCTTGGGGTATTGTTGTAACTCGATGGTACATAGTTGCACCGCATCCGCATATTGTGCACTATCCATCAACTGCCTGATTTGCGCAGTCTGCTGCGCCACGAGCGACATCACTGACATGCAGAGTGCCGCCAAAAGAACTGTCAATCGGTTCATATCTTTATATTTATCTTTTATATCTGTATATTTGTCTTATTTACTACATCTGTTATCCTTTCCTATCTCTGCGATATTTTGGCAGTATCATTGCACCACTTTCTGCGGTACACAACTTTGTGGACCACAAGATTGTGTACCAATGATAGTGGTGTATTTTTCTTATACTCTATCAACCTAATTTTTTATTAAATTAAAATCCACTTTAGTAACATATAAATTACAAGCAACGCAAAAAGTGTAATAGTCAAACCAAACACAACGCGAAACATAATACTCCCCAAACCTATTTCATCCTCCTCTTGTGTACCTGCAACCGAATTGCCTGACTCTGGCAATTTACCTTTGAATTCAGTAGGGGGTGTTGATGATATCCTCTTTTCATTCTCTAATATGACTGCCGTAGGTCTATCCCATGGATTGGTAGCAAGCATTATATTTATTATGTGCTTTAGTTGCTCGGAATAGTCTCCTATGATACTCGGTACTTCTGCTCCATTCTTTTGTAGAAGCCCGCCAAGCAGAGTGCCATCGCCGAAAGGAACGGAACCTGTGATAAGTTCATAGAGTGTGGCACCCAGTGCCCATACATCACTGGAAAAAGTTGGAGCAGGATTGGTAGAGAAACGCTCCGGTGCCATATAGGCTGCTGTACCGGAACCGATATTGTTTATGGATTGAGTCTTGGATAATGTAGCACGAGTTCGTGCTGAGATACCAAAGTCGGTGATAAGGTAATGCCCGTCAGCGGCTTGCAGGATATTGTCAGGCTTAATGTCTTGGTGCACGATATTGTGCTCGTGTAAGTAAGCCAATCCTGCAGCCACATCGTGAAGCACATTCCATATCTCATCCTCGCTTACATGTCCTGCACGCTTGGTAACAGAACCATTGGCACAATAGGGCATCACAAGATAGGGCATACCGTCGCACACATCAAAATGCTGCGGTTTGAGCAGATTAGGGTGATTGAGATTATAAACACGGCGTATCTCACCGGCAAAGGCTTCTATGCCGTCACTATCTAAACCGCCATTGGGCGCATAGATTTTGAGAGCGAGGTCCAGACCTGTGTACTTGTCCTGTGCGAGCCATACCTCGCTAAACCCACCACGCCCTATCAATCGAACAAGGGTATAGTGGTTATGAAATAACGTATTAGGTTGAAGTTGCATAGTTGTTATCGTTTTTTATCTCCACTTAGTTGCCCATTGTATAGATACGCCAACAGTGTACATACCATCATAACGTACAAAGAAATCGGAAGATGCCCATACGCCCCACTCCCAATGCAGACCTCCCTCTGCTCTGAACCAAAAATCTCCCTCTCTAAATCCAATGGAAGGTCCGGCACCAAAGTATATTGCCTTATTGCTGGAAGTTGGTATGTAAAAATCAAGCATGGGTTGATATGCATAGCGGGTGGTTCCATAAACGAAATCATAACCTCCTGTCATATCCAGAGGACGGATTCCTATAGGACCTAACCGACAACGTAGTGCTGATTCTGTGAATGTTGCACCCGTTCCTATTTCGCCTGATATCCCAAACCAAGTAATGGCAACCGAACCATTTGTATTGATGAAGCGTTGGTATGCTGATTGGTGGTATGCAGAACGATTGGATGCACTGCGGTTTCTTGAAGAGGAATGATGGCTATTCGAGCCATAGGAAGATGATGAACTTTGAGATTGTACGGGTGCAGATTGCCACAAACGTACTTTGATATCTTTGCTGCCATCCACTAACCGTACATTAAAGAAATCTTCACGTGTCCCTGTACCCGTATTCGCATAAATAGTAACTTTGAGCGTGTTCCCATTCCGTGTGACAGAATACATATTCCCCGTTGGAAACTGAATCTCCCAAGCACGATTGCTGCTTACCGTAAGGTATTCTGTTGTCCCAGAAGAGCCTGTGATGATAGAGGTTTTGCTCACGGACAAGGAAACCGCACTATTTGTTGTAGAGGATGCACTACTTGTCGAAGAACTTGCATTGTTTGTCGAAGAACTTGCACTACTACTTTTTCCTGTTTGTGATAATGAAATCATGACCTTCTTATCTCCACAAACCACAAAAAAATAGTCGGATCGTGAGGTTGTATAGTCATTTGGGGTAATACGTACTGTAATAGTGTTACCGCTACGAGTGGTAGTGTACATATAACTGCTTCCGTATTGAATACTCCAATTGCCATTGCAATTAACGGTAAGGTATTCAGTAGTTCCATTTGCAGAACAAGATATAGATGTTTTGCTAACGTACAAATATGTACTTCCCGAACTCGCAGAAGAGTTTTTGTTATTGCTCGAAGAGTTTTGCCCCGATTGGGAAACTGTAACACGAACTGACTTTCGTCCATCTGCTGACTTCACATCAAAATAATCACTGCGACTACTTGCATTTGGATTTGGACGGCAATATATTGTCAGTGTATTGTTGTTCCGCGTTACAGAAAACATAGATGATGAAGTATTGGCTGCAATCCAATCATGGTTGCAATGGACAGATATTGTTTCCGTGCCACCACTTGCGCCAAAGTTCAGAGAACTACGCACAGACAGAGTAGTCGGTGCTAATGCCTCATTGCACTTGTTTATCCAACTTTGGACATCTTTGTAATTACTACCGCACTCTGAACGAACATACACAAACAATTCTTTTGCTGTCTGATAGTTTCCTGCATTAAAATTCTGTTTCCCTTCTGTTAATGAAATATCACAAGTTTCATCAGCATACGAAAATGGAGTGCATAACAGTACTATAGCAAGTACTGCGAATAATGAAAAAATAGTACGTTCCATAATTATATACGTCTCTTTATTTGACCGACTTTATCTAACTTTTCCCCCAATTTTGCTTCTGTATTAGTTCCCACAGGTGCCCGTTGATATTTCCCCCTCACTACATCATAAATATCTGCTGCTTTTTTATTTAAGGCATTCCGTTTGGTAGAATATACTCGTACACCTTGATATTTCGGTGAATCCTCATATCCTTTGATTTTATCCAATGCACTAAGGGCTTGTTCCAATGCATCAATGTTATCAATGTTTGCTTGTGAGATGTAAGTGTCAAATTGTGATACCACCGTCCTATGATTATTAGCTATAGCCTCTTTTTCTCTTTGATTCTCTGAACATCGCGAAATACACACGCCACAAAGGATGAGTACTAACAATCCTACCATCCACCATAGACATGCCGTTATTTTCTTTTGTGGGTCAGGTGCCGAAGGAGTGATTACTAACGGTCTAGGCTGCGTAGGCGGAGTGGCAACCCGTTGGGTGGGACGTGCGGTAGTTGTGCTGGAACTTGTGGAGGAAGATGTGTCGGTCTGCCTTTGCGTGGGGCGTGAGGAAGCAGATGCCGTCGGTTTTATCAACGACGGGTTGGCTGCCCACGTGGCGAGGGTGTCGGCTGTAGGGCGGTCCCACGTCTCACGGGCAAGCATAAGGTGTATGACGTGGGTGAGTGCGGGAGAGATTCGCCTGGTGATGTCTGGTATCTCGGCACCGTTCTTCTGCATACCGCCGCCTATCTCACCAAAGGGCACATCACCCGTGATGAGTTCGTAAATCATCGCGCCGAGTGACCAGATGTCGCTCGCCTTGGTAGGTGCAGGCTGTGCCGAGAAACGTTCGGGACCCATATATGCCATAGTGCCGCCCGACGTGGAGGCACCCAACATACTCTTGCGCAAGGTAGTACGCGCCTTGGTGGAGATACCGAAATCGGTAATGCGATAGTTGCCACTCTCATCAAGCAGGATATTGTCGGGCTTGATATCCTGATGCACAATATCCTTGCTATGGAGATAAGCCAAACCCGCTGCCACATCGTGGAGCACGCGCCATACCTGCTCCTCGGATAGTTTGCCGACCTGTTTGCTGAGTGCGCCCTTGGGGCAGTATTCCATAATGAGATAGGGCATATTCTCCCATTGGTCCACGTGGTCGGGCTTGAGTAGATTAGGGTGCGTGAGGTGGTGCACACTCGCCAATTCCTGACAGAACTCGCGCAGTCCGTCGTTATCCAATCCCTGTCCGGGGGCATAGACCTTGATAGCAATATCGAGGTTTGTCCATGTGTCGTGCGCCAACCAGACCTCCGAAAAGCCGCCACGCCCTATGAGACTGCGCAGTTGGTAGCGGTTGGCAAAAAGTGTATCTTGCTGTAACATTGTTTCCGTTAAATCAAACTATTAAACATATAATTATCAACGAATTATCCATTAATTTCCGTCATCTGTTCTCTATACAAGCCATACAGAATCTTACGTTAATGATCGTATGATAAATCGTTAATTCATTTACGATTTGACAATTTACGATGTACGATTTATTTATCTATTGCTGTTAATTGAACATCCGGTGCTGTGATATCGTCTTGATGATTAGCAGTATCGCTCTTTACTACTTCGGGTACAACCTCTTTGGGTGATGTTGTTTGCGGAGCAGAGATAGTATCTTGTACTTGTTTGACACCTTCTTCGGCTTGCTTTTGCTCTTGTTCCTCGCGCTCTTGGCGGGCTTTCTCTTCAGCGTCAGCATGCTGCTCTTCCTTTTCTTTTATAGTGGCAGGGCTGTCCTTATGCTCTTTCTTAGTATTATCTTGCTTTGCTTTGTCTATGTCCGTAGCAATACCCTTCTTAGAAGAGGTGTTCATCTGTGTAGAAAAAGCAGGTGCATTAGAAGATTCGTTTGAGTCTTCATTTAGAGCGTTCTGCGTACCTGTAGTTGTTTGCTCTTCTACCGCGGACGGGGCATCCGCGTCCCATGAAGGGGTATCTTTGGCAGGAAGGAAACAGCAGATAGCAATACTTGCACCGGCGATAAGCACTACGGCAAGAATGGCAGCAATGATGCATTTGAGACGGCGGTTGGTGCGTAGAAGTTTGGCTTTGGATGCACTAACGCTTTTATCCGCAGAGGTATCTGCTACGTGCTTGACAGGCGGAATACCTCCTGCCGTGATTTGAGCGAGGATAGTAGTTACATTATCGTGCCACCCTGCTGCCTCGTCGGCTGCCCATAGCGCATCGCGACACTCGGAAACAGCAGCATGATGCTGCTCAATGACCTCTTGGATTTGATGGTCTTGCAAGCAACCGCATAGTCCGTCGCTACAAAGCAGGTAGATATCGCCCTGCTGAATATCAAAAGCACGCACATCGGGTTGTGCCGCGCCGCGCGGGTCTCCGAGACTGCGGGTGATGATATTGTTGTTCGGGTGGAAGAATGCCAGTTCTTCGGTGATACTGCCTGCGTCCACCAGTTCCTGCACATAACTATGGTCGTGCGAGAGACGTTCCAATCCCGATACAGCATTATAGCGGTAGGCACGTGAATCACCGCACCAGCCTATGTATGCCTTGCCGTGCAGCAGCCACACCAGCACAATGGTGCTGCCCATACCCTCAGTGGCGAGGTTGCGTTTGCTCTCCGCCTTGATAGCCGCATCTGCGGCTTGGATAGCCGTGGTGATGAACTTCTCGGGGCGGGCAAGTGCGTCTTTGGATATCTTGCTCTTGCAGAAACATTCTTTGACAGTCTGTACCGCAATGGCAGACGCCACTTCACCCGCATTCATACCACCCATGCCGTCACAGACGACCAGCAAGGTGCCGAGGTTGCCCAAGGTGAGTTCCTCGTTTGCCGTGAAACCGTGGCGGTTGGTGGCTATATCGGCAATGATTTGGTAGTTATCCTCATTGCTTTCGCGTCCCGCTGCCTCGCAGCGTGCCGCTAATGTAAATTTAATATCCTTCATTGTTGTCACATTAATTACCACTTAAATAACATATAATTATCCATATAATTGACCATAAATTTTTCTCCATTAACAGCCATTAGAGAACCATAAAAAACGTTTTTAGTTTCATTTGCTACATATAGTAGCTATAACTGCCATATTTGTCTGCATAGAAGTATGCCGTACCTGCAATTTTGAGGCGATAAATATCACGCTGTTCATTATTTAACGCGTTCCGCAATGTTTGAGGAACATTACCATAGAATTTATAGCCACCAGAATATACAGCAACCATAGCATCATCTGTAACACAGACTGCCCATAATTGACCGAAACTATTAGACCCTTCTTCTAACCAATTCATTATCCATTGTTCAGATGCGGAATAATAGTTTTGACTTACAGCGATCCAATCTCCTGCATCATTAAATGTAACAGATGTAATCACTTCATTAGCAGAATTCCACTCTCTGATTTTTTGCTCTAAAGAATAGGGTATGTTGCTCCAACGAAATCCATTGTTTCCATATAGAATAAGCCATGAGCCACCTTCTGTAATTTGGACATCATCAATATATTCTCTATCACCATTTAACTCATTGAGGGCATCTGACAACCCATAAGGCAGACCAGAACCAGCCCAACCGTTTCGTCCATACAACATCAAATCTCCATTTGTCTTAGTGATGGCTACATTCCTGCATTCACCTTGAATACGAATTTGGTCTTTAATGTAATCCCGACTATTCTGTGCATAGACTATGGCACTAAAAAATAGAGTGGATAATAACAAATATCTTTTCAGTTTCATACTTGATATAATTATAAGGGTTGTTACTTTACGGACGATATGGGGACTATCATACCAGTGGAGCGACCGGCACCGGCGGAGACGACACCGACGACAAGGAGTTCACCCGAGTTGGTGGTGGCAAAGACAGGTCCGCCCGAATTGCCATGTTCGAAAGTGGTACTGGTTGTGAGAATGATACCTTGTTCCAAACCCTCTTTTGCCACCACTGCCTGCGAATAGATAGGGTGAATATCCGTGGGCGAGTTGGCACCGATAGCCATCGGGTAACCGAGGATAGCCAAGTCGGCACGCACAGGAAGACTGCGGGAAAGTGTATTGTTGTACGACAACCCTCCGCGCTCCGAGGTGCGGAAATACGCCCAGTCAAGGGCTACATCTTCGGGCAGACAGATAATGGTGCCATCTTCCATGGTATGCCGCTTGTCGGCAGAGCGATTGATAACAGCGTTGGTAGATATGAAATGCAGTTGCTTGCCCGATGGCGAATAGGCATCCAAGTGGCAAACCACCTTGCCGCCGTTGTACGCCACTGCATTGCAGATGAGCGAGTTGGTGTCGTCTTCACCCGACGGATACATCCACGGCTCCACGATATGGCGTGCCGTAACGAAACGCCCGTCGTCGAGCAAGAAACCTGTGCCGGTACCTACATTCTGCAAGGTTTTTGTTTGCCCGTTGTACGTGACTTGTATCTCGCGGATATGCACGAAATAGACATTCGGTGCGCAAGCGTCCAAAGAGATATTGCCCGTGGTGCGCGATGATACCGACGGTACAGACTCATCAGATACAGAAGAGGCTGGTAAGGCAGAAAGTGCATTCTTGAGGTCTTTCTTGACGCGGGATAACTCTTTTTCCAACCGCTGTTGTCGCTCTGCGGCTTCCTCCATCTGTTGCTGATGCTGCACTTGTGCCTCGTTTAACTGCGCCTGTGTAAGTTGTTGTGATTCTTTCAGTCCCTGGTTCTCGTTGCCGAGATGTATGCCGAGCCAAGTGCCTCCGCCTATCAGCAAGATGATTACGGCAGCCATAATCGCCATAGCGGTCTTGTAGGGTTTGAGTGCCTGCTGGCGGAACAGACTGAGGCGGCGTGATAGGGCAATGCTGCCCGTCTTGGACTTGTTACCCTGCGGAATGATGAAGCCCAATTTGGGTCCGTTGACAGAGAGTTGAATCTCATCGCCGTTTTGCAGATACCACTCATTGGCAACGGGGTGCCCGTTGAGGAAGGTCTGGTTGGTATGCGACAGTTGCACGAGTTTCCAGTTCTCTCCGTCACGGACGATAGCCGCGTGGCGGCGGCTGACGGTAGAGAACGACTCGTCGAACTGCACCTGGCATTTCGGGTCGCGTCCTATCTCGATTTGGTCCACGATGATTTCCTGTGCCTCGCCCGCATGGTGGTACTTGGAAGATACCTTGTGTTCGAGGATGTAGTAGTTTCTGCCACCGGCATTGAAGATAGAGCCGATGCCTGCTCCTACGGAGCCGCTGAGTGTACGTTTGTACGTAGTTGATTGTGCCATACTATTTCTGTAAAACATTAATTATCGTATAATTATCCATTAATTTCCCCTTGTATTGTCTCTAATCAGCGAATGCCATAAGCATTCCGATGATGAATGAAAGACTAAATACACAGATTACATATATCCATGCCCCTTTTGTCCAAGATGCCTGTTTGGCTTCGAAGGCAAGGGCAGAGCCGTTGTATCTCTCCCATGCCATGCGGTTGCCCCTGAAACCGAGGACGAATGGTATGACTATTCCTGCCGCCCAACCCACATACGGAATGAAGATGATAAGCGGCCAATAGATACCATTGAAACAACCCCATATCCAACTGAGCAGGAATGCTCCCCAGTTGAAGGAATTGAGATTGCGCGGTTCGACCTTGGGTGTAAGGACTTCGGGTTGTTGTACTTGTTGCTGCACTTGTGGTGGTGCAGGCGCAGGAGTCTCAGACGTAGGTACATAGCGCGCTGTAGCCCGTGAGGGCGATGCGGCAGGAGCCAAGTACTGCATTACCTGTTGCATATTGAGCGGATAATGCGTGCTGAGTGTGATACGGTCGGACGGTGAGATGGCGACACGCCGGTTGTGCACCAACGAGTCGTTGATGTATGTGCCGTTGGTGCTATGGTCGGTGAGGTAGAGTTGGTTGCCCACCTGCTCAATGGTGGTGTGGTTGCCGCTGACGGTGGTATATTCCGCACCGACGACAATGGTGTTCTGTGGGTTGCGCCCGATGGTGATAGAGTTCATAGGTCTGTTTGTGTTTGATGTTGTAATTTGTTGTTTATCAATAAGCCTCTACGCGGAGTTTGGTGTCTCCGATAGAGATAATGTCGCCCGATTGGAGAAAGTAACCTGCATCGGTTACTTCGGTGGAATTGACAAAGGTGCCGTTGAGCGAGTGTTTCCATCCTCCCGATGTCAGATTGTCCCACTGCCCGTCGCGTATGAACCATATTGCTGCCTGCGGGTCGTACTCCAGCGTGCAATGCTTGCGCGAGATGTAACTGCTCTGCACCTCACAAATAGGAATGGTGTTGCGGACAGTATAGTCGCTGCGCCCCATAGTCAGCAGGTTGCGGTGGAAAGCATTGAGGTCATACGTCTTGCCATATTCCTCGCCTTGCATAACACGCAGCAGGTAGCCCATGATATGTGCGGGTACATGCGGCAGGGCAGTGTCGTTGGGTTCGTCGTTTGTTGCGGGCAACATCTGCAAGACTGCATCTGCCGATTGCAACCGCTGCTTGAAGTCGGGACGCAGGCAACCCTCTATGACGGGCAAGAATGTGGTGCCATACGCACTGAGACTGAGCGGACTGCGATTCCAATTGCCTTCGCTGCCATGCTTGATATAGAGTGCCAGGTCGGCTTCGGTGTTGAGCGTGCCGAATGGCAGTTTACCCGTGAGCAACTGATACATCATCACACCAAAAGAAAAGATGTCGGTGGTCGGGAGCACGGTGGCATCGCCCCGCTTGGGTTGCACCTGCTCGGGCGGCATGTAGGCATACGTGCCGAATATCTGCATGGGCTTGCCAAGGATATTGCGCTCAGTCATGCGTTTGTTGCGGTCGCCTGAGATGCCGAAGTCAGTGAGTACGGCGGTGCCGTCCTGCTTGAGCAGCACGTTCTCGGGCTTGAGGTCGCGGTGCACCTTGCCGTGGGCATGCAGGGCTTTGAGACCGAGCAATACCTGACGTGCGATGGTCACCCAGTCGGTATTGCGCCCGCACTGCGTGAGGTCGCCATTAGGGCAGAACTCCATGATGATATACGGGTTGCCCAGTGCGAAACCGTGGTCAATGGAGTGCACCAAGTAGGGGCTGTCGATGCGCCCTGTCTGGTACTCCATCTCAAAACGGTCGGACAATTGTTGGCGTATCTCTGGTGCAACCTCCCATAGTTTGAGCAGTTTGAGGGCATAGGTGTTGCCTGCATGGTCGGTCACGTGGAATACTTTGCCGAATGCCCCTTCGCCCAACTCGCGCTGCACGGTGTATTGCCCGCCGATGGAGTCGCCGGTATGGAAATCACATCGCTCTACCATGATTACTTACCCGAGTGGAAAACAAATTGTCGATTGCCCATCAAGATAACATCACCGTCGTGAAGGGCGGTGCGCTCGGCGGCATGAATGAACGTGGTGTGCTGTGCGCTGCTGTCTTGGATATACCATGTGCCGTTTTGGCAAGTCAGTTCGGCTTGCGTCTGCGAGGTGATGGTCGGGTTCTCGGCATCCAAGTTGGCACGGTTGAGCGTGTGGGTGTCGCCTTTGAAGGTAAGCGCAGCGGGGTCTGTCTCGTCGGACGACTGGCGGACAGGCGTGAGCGTGCATCGGCTCTGCGGTGTTACTTGCACCCACGGATTGACAGTACCCGAGTGGTTGGGCGTGGGTTTCGGCGAGGGCGTGTGAGGCTTTTCCGCCTTCAGTGCTTTTCCGCATTGCGGGCAGAACGAGGTGCCCGGACGTAACGGATAGCCGCAATCGGGACAGGTGTGTGCCACTACCTCGGGCATAGTCGGTTGGTGCTCTTGGGGCTGTTGCCCGCCAAAGATAGCCGCCTCGTTGACGGTCTTGTTGAGCGGAGCCGCATGGATGTGCGGGTTATTGACTTGTGCTGCTCCTGTGAGGGGAGCATTGCACTTCTCGCAATGTGTGTTGGTGTTGGGATTGTCCCAACCGCAGTTGTTGCAACGCATAGATGTTTTATTGTTTGATAGTTAGTTTTTTGCACGAATGTTATATACGTACATTATGTTGCTGTAATCGCAATAGAGTTGTATCGTACCATTTTGGCGAATTACCACTCGGATTGTACACCGCACCCCGTCGGCATCTATACAATCCATCTCCATGACATCATCGCCATCGTAGTCGGTATAAACATCTTTGGCATCAATGACATCAAACTCTTGTGTGGTCGAACTATAGATATTGATTCTGTCGGTACTGAGGTTGATAACCACAAGGATGTTACACGCTTCCCAACGGCTCCAATCCGTCCATGTGTTGTAATAATCGTTGTGCGTCTTGTATGAAAATTCATAAGCCGTGAATTTCATCACTTCTGCACGCACAGTAATACAGAGAGCAAGCAAGGACAATAACAGTAATGTTCTCTTCATGATAGTTTTTAGTCTGTTTGTTGCATAGGAATTCCCGGCTATGCGATGATAAATAGGTTTGGACAGATACAAAATAAAAAACGTGGAATTCGACCGTCGTCGTTCCACGTGTTGAGGCTCTCGCATTGCCTTAGGTAACAGAAACCGACAACGCGAAGCCCACGCCAATACAAGCAACAACCCACTATAAGAGACAACAACCCGACACACATACGTGTGCGGTTATCGGGTGCGTGGCAATGAGGAGAACTCCTCTAATGCGCCGCACTGCGACGACGTGAGAGATATATTCCTTTTGCTTATAGGCTACTAGGATTCTTCATGCGTCGTTTCTCAAGAGGCAGAATATACTTATATTCCGAGGACATCTACCGTTGCTAAGTCTGATTACCTGTGAAACTTGCGAGATTCCAACACGTCAGAACAGAGCGCCAATAAACGCCTTTTATTATGTACATGAAGCCCGAAACATTGGTGTTCCGGCGGTTTCATTACTCACAACAATGTGAGCCATAATACCCACCCACTCACCTCTGCGTGGTCTTCACGGCACAAAAGTACAATAATTTTTGCAGGTATGCAAAAGAAATATAGAAATTGTTGTCGGCGGGTTAGCAGAGGACTTCGTAGAGAACTGAATTCTTTGTCAAATGGTGATAGTGCGGCGTGAATAATACGTGGTGATGAAACATACCTATTCGTCGTATAAAACATCCGTCAAGTGTGTAGAGGTAAAGGTTCGCAGAGCCAGACAAAATCGTTGAATTGCACAATACCACTACAAATATAGATGTTGCTTATTGAATAGGTATGTCATTATTGCATATATTACTGTCATAATGACATATATATGTACATAAAAGAGACAAAATGGTATGTGGTACGTAAATTGATTGTGTGTATAGCGAATGCAGATTGCAAAGGCGACCTACAGAGAGGCGGCGAGCAAGATGCACTAAACTAAACTATAAAATTTATACGACTATGTTACCTACAGTTAGAAAGAATGACCAAAATTGGTTACCGAGTTTCTTCAATGATTTCTTCAGCGATGAGTGGCCTGCAATGCGGACTGCCGCAAATACAGCACCAGCCATCAATGTGAAAGAAGACGAGAAGGCTTACCACGTTGAGATAGCCGCTCCGGGCATGGCAAAGGAGGACTTCAAAGTACACGTAAACGACCAAGATGAGTTGGTAGTGAGCGTGGAAAAGAAGCAAGAAAACAAAGAAGAGGACAAGAAATCGAAGTTCCTGCGTCATGAGTTCAATTACAGCCGCTTTGAGCAGTCGTTGCTCTTGCCGGACAATGTGAATAAGGACGCTATCGCAGCAAAGGTTGAAAACGGTGTACTCCATATCGAGTTGCCTAAATTGGACCCTGTGGTACAAAAGCAACCGACAAAGGTAATTGAGATTCAATAAGTGCTTGTGTGCGAGGACGGAGGCGCGCAGTGATAAGGGAAGACGCGCAATGCCCGCAAAGAGGACTTGTTGAAGGGTGCAGAAAAAGGAAATAATTGTTAGTTCTGCATAAAGGAGAGGGCTACCTAACCGAAGATGTTGGGTAGCCCTTTCTGCGTTTCTTATTAAGTTATTGTACGCATATTGTTCTTTTAGGATGCTTTTTGTTGATACAATACCAAATTAACCATATTGTGGAACCTAAAGGAGGGGCTATACAAGCCAACAATGCCGACATATCACTTGGATACTTATAACATTCGTTATGTGTACTTGCTTGAGTATAAACCTCTGCATTAACATGGTAACACATGTTGGAATCATTAATGAAGACATGTACGTAACTCTTATATTCACGGTCAATGGCATGCGACTTGGTGTCATACACTGCTAAGTCTTCTGTTATCACTTTACCACTACTATTATCTTCTGTTACGCGCTGTACAGACTCATACATAAGAATTTCACCTCCCATACCATCATCCACCACTTTGTTTGGCGCAGATAAGACAGTTAATACTTGTTGCTTGGTCTTTCCTTTTAATTCTGCATAAGGATTGTCCGTACGCAATTGAGGATAATCAGTTACTGTGACAGTTCTGATTGTCCAACATGATGTCATAGCACAAGGTAGTAATACAAGTACAAAGCAAATAGGTACCTGTTTTTTTACGGTGCGCACGAAAGACACAAAAATCCTGTTGCGAAACACATGTTCCGATAATGATTGTTTTGAAAACATAATTGATAAAGTTTTTAGTTGGTGGCGGCTTCTACCAACAATGTAACTTAAAAAACAAAAAGCGTGAAGCCTTATTTTTGCTCGTTCTCAGTCTCGAGGTTCCGGAAATGACCCTATATACAAGAACAAACAACAATGCCCACGCCGACATGCACTGACACACTCTGCAGAATGTGGTAAATACACATCAAGGACATTCATTGCAATCTTGTCTTGGGTATATGAAATTTTCCGGATTTCGAGACTCCAAAACAAGCGTCAATAAACGCTATTCAATATGTCCAAACACGCTGTAAGGAAAGGCTGTGATGCCTATCGGAGCGTGTTTTCGGTTGCAAAATTACAATATATTTTGCAAATGTGCAAGGGAAGAGAGATTATAGACCTATTGTAACACAGCCAAAGGAAATGGAACGAGTAAAATATGGGAATAATTTGCGGAATAGCACGTAAAGTATTGTGTAGTACAGAAAAAAGGAGTACTTTTGCAGAGAGTTTGAATAATTTTGCGAGTGGAGTTTGAGTAATTTTGCAAGTGTATTTTGAATAATTTTGTAAAGTAATCATAGTATGATAATACGAAATCAATTACAGACGTTGATAGACAGAATGCAGGAACCACGCAAGTGCATTCAGGTATTGGCAGGGCCGCGTCAGGTGGGTAAGACAACTTTGATAACCCAATTTGTGGCACAATGCAAAGTGCCTGTAACCAGTCTGAATGCAGATGCCATAGAGCCGAACAATAGTGCTTGGATTAGTGAGCAGTGGAGCGTAGTGCGACTGAAAATGGAGTTCGAGCATCAACAAGAACATATCCTGATTATCGACGAGGTGCAGAAGATAGATAACTGGAGCGAGGTGGTGAAGAAAGAATGGGACGCAGATACAATGCGCAACGTGAATATAAAGGTAGTATTGTCGGGTAGCAGCCGTTTGCTACTCAAGGACGGTCTGACCGAGAGTTTGGCTGGCAGGTTCGAGTTGATACGTGTTCCCCACTGGAGTTATCAAGAGATGCATGAGGCATTCGGCGTTACGGTAGAGGAGTTCGTTTACTTTGGTGGTTATCCGGGTACGGCGACATATATGAAGAATGAAGTCCGTTGGCGGCGGTACCTGAAAGATTCGATTATTGACCCTGCCATAGACAAAGACGTATTGATGACAAAACGTATCTTGAAACCTGCGCTATTGCGTCAGTTGTTTTCCGTAGGGGCTTCGCACAGTGGTGAGTTGGTGTCATATAGCAAGATGCTCAGGCAATTGACAGACGCGGGTAATACTGCCACATTGGTGAACTATTTGCAGACATTGGACGAGGCAACGCTGCTTTGTGGTGTTCAGAAATATGCGATGGATTTTGCCCGTAGGTATCAGTCCATTCCGAAATATCAAGTGTATAATACCGCATTGTATTCGTACTACCAAGGTCGCGAGTACCGCACGGAACGATTAGGCCATACGCGTTGGGGACGTTGGGTAGAGAATGCTGTTGGGGCACATCTGCTGAATTATGCAGCGGAATACGGATATAACGTGTACTATTGGCGCAACCGAGATGATGAAGTGGATTTTGTAGTCAGTCGTTCCGGAGGACGGCTGTTCGCAATAGAAGTGAAAAGCGGTAGGCGTAGTGACAACAACGGGATACACGTGTTTGCCAAGAAATTCAAGCCCGAAAAGACATTGGTGGTCGGGAATGATGCTTTCCCCTTGGAGTTGTTTCTATCACTATCACCCGTGCGCGTGATGGACGAATGGGGGAAATAGCAGATGGTTAGGGGGAGAGTGTGAGGACAATGGGGAGGTGGTCGGAGTAGGCATCGCGGTAGTGATAGCCATTGAAGGTGCGGCAGGGCTTGAAACCAAGGTATTTGGTGTCCTCCTCAAGGAGCCACGTTGGAGCAAAGACGGAAACGGAAACGCGGTCGGTAAGGGATTGAGAGACGTAGAACTGGTCAAGGTACGTCCAAATGCCGTTGTACTTGTGCGTGCCCTCTGCTTTGAAGATGTTTTTGGCGTTTGGGAGCATGAGGTTGGTCAGGCGTGGGAGGTCGTTGGCGGGGGCGGAGTTCATGTCGCCCATGACGATGACGTTGGCAGAGGGGGAAGCAGTGAGGAGGGAATCGATGCGGGATTGGAGGACGGACTTGGCGACAGCGCGTTTCCATTCCGTCTCGGAAGTGCCGCCTAACTGCGAGGGAAGGTGGCAGATGAAAAGGTGGAGGGTGTCGGCATGGGTGGATTGGGGATTGGGAAAGATGGTGCCTTGGACGTAGAGGATGTCGCGAGTGGGGGCGGAAGGCAAGGGGACAGATATGGCTTCGCTGTGGAGAAGGTGGAAGCGGGTAGAGTCATAGAGCAGGGCAACGTCTATGCCACGTCCGTCGGGGCTCTCGTAATGGACGTATTTGTAATGGTAACGACGTAAGTGCCAGCACAGCGAACGCAGGCAACGGGCGTTTTCCACCTCGCAGAGACCTACCAGAACAGGGGCATGGGAAGTGCCGGTGCCCTCAATATCCGTGGACTGCCAGCCGCCGATGGCGGTGAGGACCTGAGCAATGCGCTCCACCTTGGCTTGGTAACGGCGGTAAGTCCAATGGTGCGTGCCTTCGGGGGTGAAATCCAAATCATTCTTGAGGGTGTCGTGGCGGTTGTCGAAGAGGTTCTCCACGTTGTAAGAGACGATACGGAGCGTGTCGGGGGAGCCGTAAAGCACGGTACTCCACCCGAGCAAGACACACAATATAAGACACTTACAACGCTTATCCATTATACACAATAATGCTCCGTGAATATAGGGAACATGTAATTAACCGTATAATTAACCATTAATTTTTTTCTCCATTAAAGCCCATTAAAGAACCATTAAAAATTAAGGAACATATAATTACCGTGTAATTAACCATTAATTTCTTTCTCCATGAATGTTCGTTAAGAACCGTTAATGGATTGCCCTTCGGGCAGTTGACGACGCGAGACGCGTCGTCCCCCAACTCCATTAAAGACCAATAAAACTATATAAACATATAATTACCATATAATTAACCATTAATTTCTTTCTCCATTAAAGCCCATTAAAGAGCCATTAAAACTCAATAAACATATAATTACCGTGTAATTAACCATTAATTGGGGGTTACCTGTATGGTTCATAGGGGACTACAATAGCATGGTGATGGCGCGGCGGAGGGATCGGGTGAGGATGTCGATGTCCTCGCGGGTGTTGTACATGGCTACCGAGGCACGGAGGGTACCCGGGACACCAAGATAATCAATGAGCGGTTCGGCACAATGGTGACCCGTGCGCACGGCAACACCCTGATGGTCAAGTAATACGCCTACATCAAAAGGATGAATGAGTTGTCCGTCCGAGCGGAAGACATTGAACGATACAGCACCTGCCTTGGGAAGTCCGTGGGCGTAGATGTGTACGTGGTCAATGGTGGCGAGTTGCTGTTCGAGATAGTCGGTGAGGTCCGTTTCGTGGGCTTCAATAGATTGCAAGCCAATATCTTGGACGTATCGGATAGCCTGTCCGAAAGCGTAACTACCGATGAAATTGGGTGTGCCTGCCTCGAACTTATAGGGCAGGACATTGTAGGTGGTATGGTCGAAACGGACATGGTCAATCATCTCTCCCCCCCCCTGCGCAGGCGGTAATTGATTGAGCCACTGCTCTTTACCATATAGGATACCCAAGCCCGTGGGTCCGTACATCTTGTGGGCACTGCAGGCGAGGAAGTCGCAATCGAGTGCGCGGACATCAATGGGGAGATGCGGGACGGATTGGGCACCGTCCAAGCAGACCGGCACGCCTGCGGCATGGGCGATACGTATGATGTCCTGAACGGGATTGATAATGCCGAGTACGTTGCTGACATGGGCGACAGAGACAAGGCGCGTGCGGTCGGTGAGGAGGTTTCGGAAGGCGTCGATGTCCAGCGAGAGGTCGTTGCGAAGAGGAATGACGCGCAGGGTGGCGTGCTTGCGTTCGCAGAGCATCTGCCACGGGACGATATTGGAATGGTGCTCGAGGTGGCTGACGATGATTTCGTCGCCCTCGTGAATGAACGCCTCACCGAAACTGAAAGCCAACATATTAAGGCTATCTGTGGTGCCTTTGGTGAAGATGATTTCTTTGGCAGAGGCGGCTCCGAGGAAGTCAGCGACCTGCTGACGGGCGTCCTCGTGGTGCTGCGTGGCGACCTGACTGAGATGGTGTACCCCGCGGTGGACATTGGCATTCCAGCGGGTGTATGCCTCGTGGATAGCGTCCAGGACCTGACGGGGTTTCTGGGTGGTGGCGGCGTTGTCCAAGTACACCAAAGGACGGTTGTTGACACGCTCGCCGAGTATCGGGAAGTCTTCTCTATTCATATCTTGTACACTGATTATAAACCAAAACCTACAAAACAGGCAAAACTCGGCATGCGCAACATGCGCACACCGGATGCATTATGGAACATATAATTACCATATAATTACCATATAATTAACCATTAATTTTTCTGCGTTAATTTTCTCCATTAAAGCCCATTAAAGGACCATTAAAAAGAGATGAACATATAATTATCGTGTAATTGACCATTAATTTTGCTCGGCATTGACTGTTTATAAATTATAATATATCTCTGCGTTTGAGGTGGGTATCCGTTGCCTATCCCTTGCGTATAGGTTGCTTATCCCTTGCTGTTTGAAACGATTAATAAACGATAATATATTGACATGTACTTAATGGGTGTATGACGACGCGAGCCACGTCGTCCCCCAAGTTAGGGTTTGTAGTAACTGTTTTCGAGGATGAGTTGGGCATCGGGTTCGGACATGAGTTGCTGAATGGTAACGTCCTCATTATGACGCATATAACTATCCACTATACGCCAACCGACCCATGTGCCAAGACGCCCCGGGGAGTCCTGGCTGATTTCGGCGGTGAAGGGTCCGTCGTTGAGGTAGGAGGTGAGCACCGAGGACTCCGTTTTGAAGAGGTCGCGCTTGTCCATCATGCGGTTCCAGATGGCGCGCTCGTAGGTGATGCACCAGTCCCATTGCGCCGGGGTGTAGCCGATAATCTCGTATTCGGGCTCGTCGGGCAGCAGTTGGCTGAGGAGCCACATCTGTTTGCCGCGGTAGATGATGTTCTCAAGAAGGCGGTTGTAACGGCTGGTGTAGGGGGTGTTCTGCGCGATGAACATGCTGAGGACATCGGCAGGAATGCACTCGGGTCGCATGGTCTGCTTCTGGTAGTCGTACACGACCTGATTGTAGTAGGGGTAGTCGCTGCCGAGGTACATGTCGATGCCCACGCCGAGGATGTCATCGTAGTAAAAAACCGACGAGTTGAAGCCCGAGACAAACAGATAAACGGTGGGGACTGGCAGGGCGGGGTAGAGGTAGTGCATGCGCGTAAAGCCTTGATTGAGTTCGGTTTGCAGTCGGCTGATGTCTGCAAAACGCTCTTGGGAGAGGCGGTTGGTCTGCATGAAACCCATGGTGGTGTCGGTGAGGAAACGGGGCAGTTCGGCACAGAGATAGGCGGTGTCGGTGCTGCTGATACCGAGGACTCCCTCCACGAAAAGCGGCATAAACTCCTCATAATCAGCGTACAGGCGGCGGACGTCCTGCGTGATGCTGTCGGGACGTACGCAGAGGAGGGTACTGTCGAAACGAATGATTGGCACGGAGACAGGCTCAAGGTCGCGGGGGAAGTAGTCCCGCCCGCGGTGGCAGCCCGTGAGGGTGCAGCATAACAGGCTGATAACCAGCCAGAAGTGATTACATTTTTCCATCTATGATTTCCAATACGCGGTCGCTGATTTCCGCGAGTTCTTTGTCGTGGGTTACGATAACGATAGTCTGTCCGTACTGCTCGCGCATGTGCAGGAGCAGGCGGTGGAGTTCGCGTTTGTTGGTCTCGTCAAGGCTGCCGCTTGGTTCGTCGGCGAGAATGACATCGGGAGACATCATCATCGCCCGTGCTGCCGCCACACGCTGCTTCTCGCCTCCCGAGAGTTGGGCGGGCTTGTGGGTGAGACGCTCCTGCATACCGAGGTCGCTGAGGAGTTGCGTGGCCCGTGCCTGCGCCTCGCGATAGTCGGTGCGGGCAATGAGTGCGGGCATCATGACGTTCTCCAATGTGCTGAATTCGGGCAGGAGTTGGTGGAACTGAAAGATAAAGCCGATGTGCTTATTGCGGAAGTCCGCCAAGGCTTTGTCCCTGAGAGTCAGCACGTTAATGCCGTTGATGAGCACGCTGCCGCTGTCCGGTCGGTCGAGTGTCCCTATGATTTGGAGCAGTGTGGTCTTGCCCGCGCCGCTCTTGCCTATGATGCTGACTATCTCGCCCTTGCGGACGGAGAGGTTGACACCTTTGAGCACCTCGAGGGTGCCGAAGGACTTGTGTATGTCGGAAACTTGAATCATGCTTGGTTACTGTTTGTCGTAGGCGTAGTTGATAATGCGCACCGCCGCTTCGATGATGTCGTCGCGGTCGGTGGAGTGCAGCGTTACTTCGCCATCGGGTCGGATACCGGGTTCTATACTCTGATTATCAAGGTCGTACATGCGTACGCTGGAGAAGCGGACAAGCCAGCCGTTGGGCAGTTCATAACTCATTGGCATACCGCCACCTCCTCCGCTTAACCCGCCGAGAATCAGGCTGTTGTCCGCGTAACGCATGATGCTGACAAAGAAATTGGCTGCGGAATAGGTGTGGCGGTTGCACAGCACGATGACGGGACGGAGCCAGTAGCCTTTGGTGTCCTCAAGGCGCATGGGCTGCAGGTCCGAGAAGTCGTCGTGCGCTTTGCCCGACTTGTGCTGCCAATAGCCTACGACGGTATCGCGCGAGAAGAACGGAGCCGCGAGTCGGTAGGCGTAGGTCATGTCGCCACCGCCGTTGTTGCGGACGTCGATGATGATGCCACGGCAGTCACGGAAATGGTTGAGGACTGCGATGATGTTCGCGTCGGAGAAGCCGTTGGAGAACGAACCGTAGTAGATATAGCCTATGGTGTCGCCGTGAATACGTTGGTAGGAGATGCCTCCGGCGCGGTGATAATCAGTGAGATAGACGCGCGTAAGTAGGTCAGCGTCAAAGTTAGCGGGGTAGCCGGTGTACCAATCCGTGCAGGAAGAGACATCGAAGAATGAGTAGAGATTGACGTGTCCGTCGCGAAGGAGATTGACAACCTCTGCCATTTGATTGAAATAGCGATAGTTGTCGTCCCAGTTGGTGATGCGCATGGTATCGAAACGGGGTCGGTACACATCGTGGACGGAGTCCCAGTCGATGCCCTTCTCGTCGAGGAAACAGTACTTCTCGTCAATGATACGCCACAGGGCTTCAAAGTTGCCAAGCGGCGTATTGTCATCCGCAGTCTCGAAGGTGTGTGTACAGCCCACGGCGATAGGCAGCAACAGAGTGAGTATCAGGTATTTGCTTATAGACTCCATGCTATCAGACTCTTTGCGGGGTCAATACGATAATGCCAGATACAACCCACGACGGCACTCACCTGCTCGCGCGAAAACATCATGCCACGCTCGCCGTACTCCACGTACTCGTGCTTGACGCCCACACGCCATGTGGAACGGATGAACTGCATATCCATCGTGAGTTCGTGTCGCAGTGTGCGGTGGTTGGTGAGGGTAGTACAGCGGACCCGCCCCGGCACGCCTTCGGTGAGTTCATAGTAGGACTGCCAATAGTCGGGCAGAAAATCCACGCCAACCACGTTTGCGCGTGCTATATAGCGCAGCCGATAAGAGGTGCGGCGTGCGCGGAAACTCCAACTGATACCGCCCATGGCACATAAATCGATGGCTACATCCATGGAATAAGGCTTGTTGACACTGCTGGCGTGCAACTTGCCAAGCCAGTCGAAGTCAAGGTAGGGTCCGAGGAGCAGTTCGATACCACTGCGCCGGAAGTACCAGTTGTAGTAGGCACCCCACCCGCCCGAGACGCCGAGGGAGTAGATAAGGTTGGTGTATGCCGCGCTGTATGTCCAGCCAAACTGCCCGTCAAAGCGTCCGACATGCGCCCAATGCCCTTGGATAGAGGGGGTTGGGGTATTGGTGGTGTCAGCGGATAGCATACGCCAACCCTTGACGGGAGTGCGGCGGAAAGGCTGCCACCACTCGTTGCCGATGCCTACGCGCTGCCCCGAATAGAGCAGGGGACTGAGGTATTGGTCCTGCTGCCACAGCCCGCCATAAGAGATGTGGAGTATGTTCTCATGCTCGGGGTTGCGGGGGGAGACTTTGGAGGGCTCGTGCGCAGAAGTGCTGCCTATCAAAATGAAAGGCAGGAGGAGAGACCATATTGCTTTGCGGGGGAGCATAATCATTCGCCCGCAAAGTTACATAAATTCTATGGATTGGGCAAAGTGGGTGCAGACAGTCGGCAAATCCTTTCGATATAGTCGGCTTAATCACATACTAATCACATACTAATCACATACTAATCACATACTAATGTCATACTCTTGACTCGAGAAAGTATAGAGTCGAAAGTTGAGAGTTAAAAGAAGTTGAGAGTTTAGAGTTTAGTGCAGTTTAGAGTTTTTAAGAAGAGAGAATGACGACGCGAGCCGCGTCGTCTCCCATGCACAGCGTCGTCTCCCAACTCCCAAGGTGCCGTTCCCCAGACGCAGCCTCGTCCTACAAGCGTTGTTCCAGAATGTTATTTATGGACGTTTATTAAAAATGGTATTTTGCGCCGATGAGGAAGTGGAAACCTTGGGATTGGTAGCCGTAGTAGATGTCGTTGTGACGGTTGAGGTAGTTGTTGAGTTGGAGGTACGTGGTGAGCCAACGATTGACAGCATACGAGGCACCCAGGTTCAGAGACACGATGGGTCGGAGGGTGGCTACGGCATTCGCGGCATTGTCTTTCTCCATGGTAAAGGCACGTCGCGAGCCGACGAAGGTGTTGTCGGAGTAGATGGTCCATTTGCTGTCGATATGTGCATCAATCCGCAGCGCAGCGTCCCACGAAGGGCGGTCGTAGATACCCTTTTGCATATCATTCGCTTCGATACGCTGACATGTCCAATGGTAATAGTTGCCCGAGAGATGGATATTGATGATGTCGCGGTAGTGGTACTGCAGGGTAGCACCCACCTTCCAGCGTTGCCAGTCGGAGTAACGGAAGTCGATATATGACTGCGAGTTGTGCTGCGCGAAATACACGGACGGTGCAACGAGCAGGAGTTGGTTGATTTGGTAGGCATAGCCCGCATAGATGTCGAAGAGCATGGTTGCCATGGGGCGTATCTTGAAGCCGATTTGCGCATCGATGGGCGTGTAGTCGTCCACGTGGTTGCGGGTGAAGCACGCGGAGTAGTCCATATAGCGGTTGGTCTGCATGAATTCGAGCAGGGTGCTTGTGCCGAAGGTGCCGTTGGCTTTGCCGTAGAGGTCCACGATGTCCTTCATGAGGAACCAGTCGAAGGACAGGTTGGGCGAGGGTGCGAAACTGATGTTGTCGCCGCCGCTCATCATGTGCCCGGCACCGAGGTTGAAGTCGAAATTGATACCTGCGTGGATACGGAACTTGTTGCCAAAGTACTGATAGTAAGGCTCCAAGCGGAAGGCATGGCGGTTGCCGAATAGGGAGTGCGATAGTCGGAGACTGTCGGAGGCTTTGTAGAAGTTGTTCTGCACGTAGGCATTGAGTCCGGCGTGGTGTTCGTCGGAGAGTACCCAGACAGCATCCAAGCGTGTGCGCACCTGGTGTTCGGTGATGGCATTGGGCAGTATATAAGCGGAATAGCCCGTGTTGAGGTCGTAGCGAATAGTGGTATTGCCGCGAGAGCGAAGACCTATTCGCGTGTTGATAAGCCAACTATTCTGCCAATCGTAGGGGTTCATAAGCGAGGCAGACTTGACGGTCAGTCCGTGGTCGCCGTCGAAGTAGCGTCCGTAGCGGGAGTAGTACTCGTTGTTGCCGTCCACACCGAAGTAGAGTTCGCACGCAGAGAAGTGGCGTGTAACCTGCAGTCCGAGTGTGGAGTTGGAGAGCGTCTGCCGTCCCCACATAGCATCGTGGCGGGCAAAGAGGTCGAGGGACACGCGTTTCTTCTCGGCAATACGGTAGCCAAAGGCGAAATGCGTGTTGCGGTGTCCGAGTGCGCCGTCCACCACGCCTTGCGAGGGTGTCTGCGAGGAGAAGGTGGTCTCGGCAGCCGGCAGTGCGTGGACATTGAAGCCAATGGGCAGCGTCTCCGAATAGGTGGAATAGACCACGGGGTTGAGCGGTATATCCTCCTGAATGATAGCGGGGGACCGGTTCTGTTTGGTTGCCGTTTGGATAGTAGGCTGATAGTCGCGCTCGACGGTGACGGTGCGGGTGATAGTACTATCGGCGGTGGTCTGTGCGCTGAGCGTGAGTGCCGATGCCACGAGGCACAGGGATAAGGTCAGTCGTTTCATAGTTCATCCTCCTTTTGTTCGGTTTGCTCTTGTTGTGCGATATGCTCGAGTCGGGTGATGAGCATGGTCTGTATGTCGTCCTGCTGGCGGTAGTTGGTCTGCAAAGCCAGCAGATACTGCTTGGCCTGGAAGAGGTCGCCGCGCTGTACGTTGATGTCGGAGAGCAAGATGAGGCTGCGTGCGAGCCAATACTGCTGCGAGGTCTGCATCTGGGTGAACGACATGATTTCCTGCTCCGCCATATCCATGGCTCCGAGGTGGAAGTAGCAGTCGGCCAACAGGTACTTGGCTTCTGCCCCGTTGGCGGTGCGCACCTCTTTGGCGATGGGTGTGAGGTCCACTACCGCCAGTCCGTACTGGTTGTCCTGCAGGTATGCCTTGGCGCGGCAGTAGAGAGCCTCGCGGCGTATGTCCTCCTGCAGGTCGGCTTGGTCGAGCAGCCGGGTAGCCACCTCAATGACCGCTGTCTTGTCGCCGAGATAATGGCTGCAGCGCAGTACTCCGAGTTGCGCGGTGGTGTGCATAGTGGAGGACGATGCCACCTCGTCCATACGGCGGAAATAGTAGAGGGCAGTGCGGTACTCGCGCTTGTCGTAGGTGAGTTCGGCTACACGCATACATGCCTCCTCCATATAGGGGTTGCCGGGGATGTCGGCGAGGGCACTGTACTGGTCGATGGCGTTGTCGAACTGCCGGAGTTGGTAGTAACTGTTGGCGGCATAGTACTGCGCCTTGGTGCAGTAGCGTCCGCCCGGGCAGAAGCGCATGATATAGGTGGTGAGCCCTGCTGCCGCCTCGGCGTAGTTGCCCATGATGTATTGCAGTTCGCCCGTGACATAGACGAGCGAGTCCTCGCGGCTTGCGGAGGAGATGTTCATCTTGGTGAGGCTCTTGGTGTAAGCCAGATATTCGCTGACGTTGTTGGTCTCGACATATACCTGCTCCAGTCCGTCGAGTGCGGCATACGCCTCTTCGCCGCCCGCGTACTTCTCGATGGTGGTCTTGAAGGCGGTGATGGCCTTGTCGTACTGCTTCATGGTGCGGTAGGTGAGTCCCAACTCGAGGGACGCTTTGGGTGCTTTGACACTGTTGGGGTACTGCCCGAGCAGGCGTGTGTAGGCACTGATGGCGTTGTCGTTATGCTCCAGTTGCAACTCGGCACGTGCCGTCTCGTAGAGGGCGTCGTCGGCATAGTCGGAACGCGGATAGTCGGTGATGAGGATTTGCAGGGTGCGAATCTTGTCGGCATACTTGTGCTGCAGGCCTTGCGCGTAGCCACACTGGTAGAGGGCATAGTCGGCACCTGTCTTGCCCGTTTTGACCACCTGCATATAGGTGTCGCACGCCTGTGCAAACCGGCGGTTGTTGAACTGGCAGTCGCCTATGCGGTTGAGGGCATCGGTGTAGTTGGCATCGTTTGGGTCTGTGGCAGCAATATAGCCGCGGAAGACCTGCTCCGCCTCTGCCATCTTGCCCGTATTGAAATAGGCATAGCCACGCAGATAGGTAGCAAGATTGCGGTTCTTGGAGGCGGAGATATTGGGTTGTGCCTCATAGAGGGCAAGGTCGCTGAGGCACGCATCGTACTGCTGCAAACGGTATTCGGCTTCGGCACGCAGGTACCAGGCATCGGTCTTGTAGGCACTTGCCTGTGTGTCGTGGTTGATGACCTCGGTGAGCCATTGCACCGCCGCGGGCATATTGCCCTGCAAGAACGCGTCCACACCCATCTGGTAGCGCAGATACTGCATGGTCTGCAGCAACTTGGGGTTGGGCGACTGAATGGCAGAGAGCGACTCGAGGGCCGCCTTGTAGTTGCGGGAGGTCATGTACATATCCGCCATGAGGGCATAGACCTTGTTGGCATAGGCGGTGTTGGGGTACTCGCGCAGGAAGTCGCGGAACGCGGTGATACTCTCGCCGAGGGCAGAGCCTTGCAGGTAGGTGATTTGCACATAGTTGTACATCGCCTCCTCGCGCAGGCGGTCGTTGAGACGGAACTGCATAGCCGCCGAGTAGGACAGTTTGGCTTTCTCGAGGTCGCCGATACGCAGGTAACTATGTCCGAGGTGGAGACAGGTGTTCTCGGAGATGGAGTCCTGCTTCTGCTTGACCTGTCGGAGATTGTCAATAGCCTCCTGATAGTTGCCGGTCTTGTAGTTCGCCATACCGAGCAGGTACATATCGTTGCGCACCAACTCCTGCTTCTTCGCCATGCGGAGTGTGCGGTAGTCATTGAGGTGGCGCACCGCGTCCACGTAGGCACTGTCCTGGTAGTAGAGTTCGCCCAGCATACGGTGCAACTCGTCGTTGTAGTCGTTGTCGGGGTACTGCCTGAGCAGGTCCTCGGCACGCTGATAGACCTTGTCGTACTGGTGCTGCGCATAGTAAATCTGCACGATGTAGTAGGGTGCTATCTTGCGGAATGCGCCCGTCTGCTCCACGGCAAGGAACTCCGCCATGGCGTGGGAGTAGTCCTGCGTGCAATAGTAGCAATAGCCGGCGTAGTACTTGGCCTGCGTGGTGTAGGGGTTCTGCTTGTTCTTGAGGTGTGTCATGCAAGCGATTGCTTCCTTGTACTGCTTCTGCTGCACACGGGAGTAGCCTTTGTAGAAGTAGTACATCGGTTCGCCCTGACGCGACAGGTACTTGGGATTGACCTTGTCGAAGGCTTTGTCCGCCTGCTTGTACTTCTGCTTCTCCACGTACAGCACACCCTGCATCATACGCACTTCGTCGGCGTAGGTGGTGTAGGGGTAGGTGTTGAGGTATGTCTTGAGGTCTGCCTGCGCCACTGACGAGCGTTCCTCGAATGCCTGCTTCACCCGCAGGAAATCGGCTTCATAGTCCTGCGCGCCGACCTGCACAAGGCAAGCCACCGACAGGGCAAGAGCCAGAAACAATCGCTTGTTCATAATCATTTCTTATGGTTTTTGCGCTTGCGCTGCATATCGCGCTGACGCTTCTTGGTTATCGTTTGGAATACGGCAAAGGCAATCACGAGTACGAGCACCACGATGATGAATATCACCAGCCCCATACTCAGGTTGTCGCCTTTCACGCGTGACCACATCGCCAGCATGGCTTCGGTCTCGTCGCCGCAGTCGTGCATCAGGGCGCAACGGTCAATCACGCTCTTGTCGGGGTAGAGCACTTGGTTGGCATGCACAGCGGTAGCCTCTTCGCCGAAGATGTAACTCAGGTCGGCGGTCTCCTCAATCTCCTCATCGTCCGCCCAGTCCAATATCTCAGGCGAAGCGATGACACTCACATAGCCTATCTCCTCCATGTTGAGGATAGCGTTCTCGGGCTTGCACATATAGTTGATGAAGTAACTTGCCGCCTTGGTGTTCACTGCGTACTTAGGAATACACCAGCCGTCGAACCAGACGTTCGATCCCTCGACAGGTACAATATACTTCAGTTCCACGCCCTCTGCGGCTTCATCAATTGCCCATTGCGCATCGCCTGACCATGATACATTCATCCATGTATTGCCTTTGCACATCTCCTCCTTGCCGAAGTCCACTTCCCAACCGGCGATATTATCCTTTGCCAGTTTCAGTGTATCCTCCACACGCTGAATACGCTCCGGGGTGATGTGTGCCACAAGGTCGGCACGTGTTACCTCGCCGCGGGCAATCTCGTTGCGGTAAGCATATAGTACCACACACGAATAGATGTCGCGGAACGCATCTTTCATGAATATCTTGCCCGCAAACTTCGGATTGGTCAGAAACGACCACGACTGCAAGTCGGCTGCATCCACGTATTTGGTGTTGTACAATACACCCGTGGTGCCCCACATGTAGCCCACTGTGTAGTCCGATACGTTGATGTCCGACCCTGCAGGAGCCATCTCTTGGAACTTCTCCACGGCAAAGGGTGCCACATTGGTGGTATAGTCGGGCGTGCTGCCGAAGTCTTTGTTGATAGGCAGCAGCAGCCCTTGGCGCAGCATACGCTCGATGATATACTCCGACGGGCAAATCACATCGTAGTCTTCGTGTCCTTTCTCAATCTCGGTGAGCATCGACTCGTTGATATCGAAGGTCTGGTAGAGTATCTCCACCTTCTCGCCTGTCTGCCGGTAGTACCAGTCGGGGAACGTGTTGAGCACGTTGTCCATATCTATGTAGTCCGCCCAGTTATAGACCTTGAGCGTATGGGCACGGTCGGCGGCATTCACGTTAGACACCAAGAAACAAGGCAGTGCCATCAGCACTACGGCAAATAAGAACTTTTTCATTTCGTTTTATTTTGTTGTTTATGAGTACGTATATTCATGATTATCAACAGCACCAATATGGTGAGGAATATCAGCGAGAACAGCGGTCGCAACTCCGGTGTCAAGCCACCCTTGCGCGCGTCGGCATAGATGAACGTGGACAGTGTCTCCAATCCGTTGCTGCCTTTGGTGAAGAACGTTACCCCGAAGTCGTCGATACTCAGTGTCAGGCTCAGTATGAATCCGCTAATCATGCCGGGCCACAACTCGGGCATCATCACCTTGCGCAAGGCTTGGAACGGTGTCGCCCCGAGGTCGAGTGCCGCCTCGTAGATATTGGGGTTCATCTTCGTCAAACGCGGCATCACACTCAGCACCACATACGGCGTGCAGAACACCACATGCGCCGCTATCACCGTGCCGAAGCCGCGCCCGATACCGAGGAACACGAACAGCAGGAACAGACTGATACCCGTCAGTATGTCGGGGTTAATCATCGGTATGCTGTTGAGGAACGTCATTATCTTCCTCTCGCGCGACCGCATGTTGTATATACCTATCGCCGCCAGCGTGCCGAGCAGGGTGGAGATAGTCGCCGCCGTGAGTGCAATCACCACCGTGTAGAAGATAGCACGGTACAGGTTGGGGTCCACGCGCACCTGTGCCGCGGCATCGTAGCCCGTAAACAGGTTCTTGTACAGCCCGAGGGTGAAGCCCTCCCAGTTGCCGAACACCTTGCTCTGCGTGAACGAGAAGATGATAATCAGCAGGATAGGTGCATACAGCACCACCAGCAGCAGCCACAGGTATGCCTGTCCTGCAATGCGCGAACCGAGGCTGCGCTTCTCCACTTTCGATTTTCTGTATCGCTCCATCTTATCGCAGTCGGTTGATGTCCTCGTCGGAGTCGCCCCCGCCGAAGAAACTGGTTACACCTATGATTATCAGCATGATGAGCGACAATGCCGCTCCGTAGTTCCACATCGCTATACCGCCCTCGCCGAAACTGCGCTGTATCAGCGAACCAAACAGCGTCACCTTGTTGTGCGTCAGCAACTCCGAGATGGCAAACGTCGATACCGTGGGCATAAACACCATCACGATACCCGAATAGATGCCCGGCATCGACAGCGGCAGCGTCACCTTCATAAACACCTGACTGCGGTTCGCACCCAAGTCCTGCGCCGCCTCAATCAGGCTCATATCCATCTTCTGCAGCGTATTGTAGATGGGGTAAATCATAAACGGCAGGAAGTCGTACACCATACCGAACAGCAACGCCCCTTCGCCCAACGGCAGCCCGAACATATGAAACAACTCCACTGTGGCAATCGTGCGCAACAGGAAGTTTATCCACATCGGCAGTATGAACAGCATAGCCATCACCTGCGGTGTCTTGAAGTCCGCCATCGCCATGATGTACGCGGCAGGATAGCCCAACACAAGGCATATTATCGTGGTTATCAGCGCAATAGCCAGCGAGTAGATGAATGTGTTTATCGCCTCCGACTTGGTGAAGAAACTCACAAAGTTCATCACTGTGAAGTGTCCTTCGGGGTCGGTGAAGGCGTACACCGCAATCATCACCAATGGCAGCAGCACCAGGAACACCAGAAACAGTGCGTAAGGCCACGCCCATGTACGGCGCGACTGCAACATCATCTTCCAGTTACTTGCTTTCATCGCCGTCCTGTCCCTTTGCGCCCTGCGTCTCGGGAACTTTATAGAGTCGTATATAACTCGGTGCCACGCGGATACCCACGCGGTCGCCGTCGTCCCACACATCGTTGGTGTCCACATAGATGTCGTCCCCGTCATCGGTGCGCACCGTCAGGTGGTAGTGGTCGCCCTTGTACAAGATGAAATGCACCTCGCCGCACAGCACGCCGTCTTCCTCGTCGTCCTGCAGGTTCACGCGGTTGAAATCCACCTCCACCTCCACTTTCTCGCCCACGCTGAACCGCTCTGCCATACGCTCCGGCACCTCCCATTCCTCGTCGAGGAACAGCACCTTGTGCCCCTCCAGCATCTCGCCGTCGAAGGTATTGCACAGCCGCTCTTTCTTCATCACCTGTATATCTTCGGGCTTCACCAATAGCCCCACGCGGCTGCCCGGCTCAAAGGCGTGGTAGTCCTGAATCATCAGTTCATAACCGTTGTCTGTCTCCACCGTCATCTCGTAGTGCACGCCCTTGAAGATACAACTCTTCACCTCGGCATGCAACTGCCACGGGTCGTCCTCCGTGCCTATCACTTCGGGCTTCTCTTTGCCCAAGTACAGGTCTTCGGGGCGCACCACCACGTCCACTTCCTGATTCTCGCCGAACCCTTTGTCCACGCACTCGAAGTCGCGTCCGCAGAAGTTCACCACCTCATCGCGCACCATGGTTGCGTCCAATATATTGCTCTCCCCGATAAAGTCCGCCACAAAGCAGTTCTGCGGCTCGTTATATACGTCTGTTGGCGTGCCCACCTGCTGTATCTTGCCCTCGCGCATCACCACCACGCGGTCGCTCAGCGTCAGTGCCTCCTCCTGGTCGTGTGTCACGTAGATAAACGTGATACCCAACTTGTCGTGCATCTCGCGCAACTCCATCTGCATGTCTTTGCGCATCTTCAGGTCGAGTGCCGCCAGCGGCTCGTCCAGCAGCAGCACCTCGGGCTCGTTGATGATAGCACGCGCTATCGCTACACGCTGTTGCTGACCGCCGCTCAGGCTGTCCACATCGCGGTACTCATAGTCCGTCATGCCGACTGTCTTCAACGCCTGCTTCACTTTCTTCGCGATGACTTTCTTGTCCGTCTTCTTCAACTTCAGACCGAAAGCCACGTTGTCAAATACGTTCAAATGGGGAAATAGTGCGTACTTCTGGAACACCGTGTTCACGGGTCGCTGATGCGGGGGCATCTGGGTCACATCCTTGCCGTTGAGCAGGATATCGCCGTCGGTCGCCACCTGAAAGCCCGCTATGCAGCGCAGCAACGTGGTCTTACCGCAGCCCGAAGGCCCCAAGATGGTTACAAACTCGCCTTTCTTTACCGAGAGGCTTACATCGTCCAAGGCAAACTTGCCGTCCTCAAACTGTTTCGAGACATGGTTCACCTCAATGATATAATCCGTTTTCTGCATTTCTTTTTCTACTATGGTACACTAAATGTAAAACGCATAAATTCCTGTTTTTGAATTTGGCTGCAAAAGTACAAAAAAGCACACATTTATGCAACACTCCATCCATTTTTCCGCAAAACATCTTTCGTTTGTCTCTCCCATTGCCCCTATGCCCTAATCTCTACTCCCTATTTTCTACTCTCTAACCTCAGTTCTCTAATTCTTTCCCGCATTGGCATATTGTTTCTTAGCAGGGCAATATCATTGCCCGCTTATAATATCATACATAGTCCGTTTATTGAATATCATTGCCTGTTTTCTCCCAATCGTACATCTTTCCCAATCCCCAAAATAAATCGTACATCGTAAATTCGTAAATCGTAAATGTCCTCTGTCCTCACGCTGTTAACTACGGTACATACACGGTACATACACGGTAGATACACGGTTGATACACGGTAGATAAACGGTACATTGTGCTAACCACATAATACCCTGACAATAGGTTTACCGTTATCCTCGAATAAAACTATAAATTCTCCAAAGTAGGCACAATAAAATTAGAACTATTGCTGCGGCACCGATATAGGCTAAGTATTTTACTATGCGGGGTACGTACTTTTCGGGTGGAGAATGAACTACGATTTCCCTGTTTTGGTAGATAGTATCATTTCTTATTACCACTCTTTCGCGCC
>CAKVBV010000014.1 GCA_934725535.1 uncultured Bacteroidales bacterium
CGTGCCGCCTCTTCCGCTGCTTTGCGTTCTGCTTCAAGTCGTGCTGCCTCTTCTGCGGCTTTGCGTTCTGCTTCAAGTCGTGCCGCCTCTTCCGCTGCCTTGCGCTCTGCTTCGAGCCGTGCCGCCTCCTCTGCTGCCTTACGCTCTGCCTCAAGTCGTGCCGCCTCTTCCGCTGCTTTGCGTTCTGCTTCAAGTCGTGCTGCCTCTTCTGCTGCTTTGCGTTCTGCTTCAAGTCGTGCCGCCTCTTCCGCTGCCTTGCGCTCTGCTTCGAGCCGTGCCGCCTCTTCTGCTGCTTTGCGTTCTGCTTCAAGCCGTGCCGCCTCTTCCGCTACCTTGCGCTCTGCTTCGAGCCGTGCCGCTTCTTCTGCTGCTTTGCGCTCTGCTTCGAGTCGTGCAGCCTCTTCCGCTGCTTTGCGTGCCTCCTCTTCCTCGTCTATCAACACTAATCCGCCAACCTTTGTCGGTTGGGACTTAGTGGTCGCTTGGGTAGAGGACTTGGAGTCCTGCTTGGGTGCAGGCTTCTTGTCGGATTGCTGTTGAGCGGGTTGCTCCACCACACCATCTTCATCTTCCAGCAATACGAGAGGTGGTGCCTGATAAGCCAACGTGGTCAAGCAGATGCCAAAGGCAAGTATCGCCGTTCCAAATAATCGAATAGAACTCATACGTATGTTTTTGAGGTTTTTGCTATGTGGTACATAAAAAAAACGTGGACTCGACAACTGTCGTTTCCACGATTTGAGGCTCTCGCATTGCCTTGTATATCAGAACCGACAACGCGAAGCCCACGCCGATATGTATGCCTATAGCAATAGGTTGGTACCTACTACATACAGAGACCGCTCTTGTTGAGAGGGTGCACCTATACCCGCAACATACACCACTCCAAATCATAACACCGTGAAGTGCTATTTCTTTTTTGTGGTGCCGCACACTTTCCTGTCCACAGAAAAGATATGCGTTGCATACAGGCGCAAAGCACATATACCTTGCGGACATCTATCGTTGCACAGTCTCGAATATACAGTGAAACTTGCGAGATTTCAAATCGTCGAAACCGAGCGTCAATAAACGCCTGTACTATGTCCTCCTCTTTAGAAATATAAACCACAAGTGTTCTATTCCTAAATTGGAGACCACAAAGGTACAATATATTTTTGAGATACGCAAAAAGTGTTTGCGATTTTACAATTTATGATGTATGTGACGACGCGAGCCGCGTCGTCTCCCAAGTGTCGTCTCCCAAGTGTCTGGACTACACTAACCGTTTGACCCAGCGGAAAAGGCGGTAGGGCATATAACGGAAAGGCATATCCAGCCATGTGGGGGTAGTGATGACGGCACGGCGGTGGCTGAAAGCGATGAAACTGTCCTTGCCATGATAGGCTGACATACCCGAATTGCCTACACCTCCAAAGGGTACACGGTCGTTGGCGATGTGCATAATAGTGTCGTTGATACAAGAACCACCTGCGGAGGTGTGCTGCAAGACGTGCTTGCCGTTGCGCCCGAAATAGTAGAGGGCAAGGGGCTTCTCACGGTGGGTGATGAACGTGATAGCCTCATCGATGTGGTTGAAAGTCAGTATGGGGAAGACAGGACCAAATATCTCCTCCTGCATTACCGGCGCATCCGGTGATACATCGGTGAGCAGGGTGGGGGAGAAATACCGCTCTGCGGTATCGTAGTTGCCCCCAAAGGCTATGTTTCCATCGTGCAGGTAGCCGATAAGCCGCTGCATAGCACGGTCGCTGACAATGCGGACATAGTGCGGACTCTGCTTGGGGTCTTCGCCAAGCAGATGCTCAAACTCTTGTGCCAGCAGGCGAAGGAAGTCGTCTTTGACCGATTGATGTATCAATAAATAGTCGGGTGCGATGCATGTCTGTCCGGCATTGAGTGCTTTGCCCCATGCCACACGTTTGGCGGCAACAGGCAGGTTGGCATTACGGTCAATGATACAAGGGCTTTTTCCTCCCAATTCAAGCACTACCGGTGTGAGGTTGGCTGCTGCCGCAGTCATCACGGTGCGTCCCAATACGGGGCTTCCGGTGAAGAATATCAAGTCCCACCGCTCGGCAAGGAGCATGGTATTGACTTCGCGATGTCCTTCTATGATGGCGATATACTCTTCGGAAAAGGTCTCGCGAATGAGTTGTGTAAGCACGTGCGACACATGGGGCGTATAGGGTGAGGGCTTCAGCACTGCTGTACATCCTGAAGATATAGCCCCTACCAAGGGGTTGAGCAACAGTTGTACAGGGTAGTTCCACGGTGCAATAATGAGGGCAGTCCCCAATGGTTCGGTAATTACCTGGCTCTTAGCAGGCCATATACTGAGTGGTGAGAGTTTTCGTTCTGGGCGCATCCAACGGTGCAGATGGCGCAGGTGGTTGCGTATCTCACCATAGACAATACTGAATTCCGTCATGTATGCCTCTTCATAAGACTTGTGCAAGTCCTGCCAAAGGGCATCAGAGAGGGCTTGTTCGTAGGTGTGCAGGGCTTGTTCCAACCGGTGTAACTGCTCCTTGCGGAAATCGTACCCCATAGTATGGGCCTGACGGAAAAAAGTACGTTGCGCAGTATTGACGACGCGAGCCGCGTCGTTTCCCATGGTGTGTGCCTGACGGAAAAAAGTACGTTGCGCAGTAACGATGCGCGAAATATCTGATTGTGTGATAGTTTCCATATATCCAGGGGGTGCAAAAACTATGCCAAAGGCTGTATAGTGCGTGTGATAGTACCGATTTGGTACGGCTTTTGTGGATAGTATGTTCCGTGAGAATATATATAGAACTATGGTAGAGAACAGGAAAGAACGTATCTTGCTGAAGGCATTGGAGTTGTATATGATAGACGGATACGCCAATGTATCAATAACAGATTTGCAGGTAGCCCTCAATATGGGGCGCGGGACGATGTATTACTACTTCAAGGACAAAGACGAACTGTTTGAGGAAGTGGTGAATACTTATCTGCTGACTCCGAAGCAACAGGCTCTGAGCCGTGTGCCGCATACGGTTACCATCCCCGAGATGATAGAGGCGATGTTGGGTTATTTGGGTAAACTGAAAGAGTTCTTGGACATGGTGGAGAACAAAAATATCAATACATCGAACGTAGTAACGGTGATGTACACGGCATACAGCAAATCCCCCGACCTCTATCGCCGTGCGCGCAGGTTGTATGAACAGGAACTGAATCTGTGGGTGGACGCGATCAAGAACAGTATGCGTGCCGGCGAGATACACGGCAATGTGCACATAGATACCATGGCGCATATATTCTTACATATAAAGGACGGTTGGGACCCCGGCAGGAGCGGCGTGCAGATGGATTTCAGTATTTTTCCCGAACAATACAATTATTTGTATGAACTGATACGCAAATGACAGGCAGGAAGTCTCGGTAAGCACCCGCTATCCACCCGTTATCCACTCGTAGCAACCGGCATCGGGACGCGGCTTGCGAGGATGCCCCAAACGGTCGTGCAAGAGCAAGGTGTCGGTGTTCGGATTATCTATGAGCAACGTGTCAGCAATCCCGCGTGCAGGCGAGACGGAATCAAGGCGGAAGTCATAGTATCTATATTCGTTGATGCGGTAGTAGATATTGCGGAAGACGGTGTCGTTGTGTGTTCCGTACACGTTTTGAGTGGCAAAAGCCTGTGGGAGCGTGTCGCATTGCAGGTAGTTGCCGGTGAAAGAGCCCTGGTAGAAATTGTTGAGCGGAGTGGCGACACGGAGGTTGTTGCGTGCTGCTCCTGCTATGACGCAACCATGAAACGAGGCAGCCGTGGGTGCCATGGTCTTGCTCAGATTGTTGATATACACGGCGGAGAGTGTGTCGCGTACTGCGCTGTTGTGGATATTGATATTGGTGTACGGATAGCCGAAATAGGAGGCGATGGTGGAGTGCAGGAACTGCTGTGTGCCACCGGCGAGGTACACGCAGAAAGAGGCGCAGTTGCTAATCTCGCTGTTGACGACTTTCGCGTCCACGTTTTGCAAAACCATACCATAGACAGAGTGGTTGTGGATGCGTCCGTTGGCAAAGGTGAGGGTGGGGCGCGAGTCGGTGGTTTCGGAATAGACATATAGTCCGACGGTTCCCGATGTGATGTCCACGTGGTTGAGCGTGTAGGTTGGAGTCGGGCGGTCCTTGCTATGCAGCAGATAGATGCCGTTCCATTGTCCCGATGCCACGCGGTAAGGCACGGAGTCGAAGAGACGGTCGGTGCGGTCGCCACGTATGGTGATGGGCTGTGCGAGTGTGCCATTGGCGCTGAGACTGCCATAGACATGAATGAGTGCGTTGGCGTGCATATAGAGCGTTGCGCCAGGCAGAATGGTCAGGTCGCCATTGACGACAAGTGTGTCGTAGATGATGTAAGGTTTGCAGTTGTTGAGTGTGCAATCTTCGCAAATGAACAGTCCTGAAGACCGGTCTTTGAGTATCTCCACGTTCTGTCCGTAGGCTTGCAGGGCGATTTGCTGCACATTGCCATTGACGAGGAAGGCGATGGTGTCTTCTATCAGTACGGGGGCATTCACAGCCTGCGTGTCTATGTTTGCCCGAATGAACATGAATATGCTGTCTCCGCCCCGAATGGTGATGTTCTGCAATCTGTCCGGTGTGTTCTCGCCATCGATATTGATGTGAAAATATCGTCCGTCTTTCATGCTGACGCGGTTGATGCATATTGCATGGGTGTTGGGGTTGTACACCATCACACGTCGTGTGGACGAGCCCATAGCGGTGAATACGGTGTCGAAGAGTATGTTGTCGTGCGAAAACCGCAGGCACATACTCGGGTCATCGGAGATGATGTCCTGCCTGCACGAGGTCAGCAAGCATAGAAACAGGCATAATATGGACAATAGACGGCGCATTACTCGAAATTGAAGACGATGGATATTCGTTGGTTGGTAAGGCGATTGATATTGGTGGTGTAGGGGAGGTTGTCAGGGGTTGGCTGCCATGTTTTGCCCGATATATCTTCTCCGACTTGTGCAATGGCATTGACAAAACCTATCTCGTAGCGTATCTCGGGTGTGAAATTGAACCACGGACAATAGAAATCGCAGCCAAAGCCTACGCCCACATAGCCATCGTAGGGCTTGGTGAGGACTTTGCGATTGCTTCTGTCTGCAAAGGAGTTGAAATCGAGACTAAATCCGCCGCCGATGGTAACATACGGTCGGTAGTTGCCTTCGCGCTCGGCAGACCACTTGAGATAGAGGGGGACAGTGAGAGGGATAGTGAGGTTTTGGGCAGGTTCGATGCTTTTCCCATTGTCCTCTCGCGGGACATAGTTGATGGTGGTGTAGCCGAAATGCAGTCCGGGAGTGAAGCGCAGATTGAGGTGGCGCGAGAGACGCAAGTCGGTAATGAAGCCCACATTGAACCCAACGCCAATGTTGGAACAACGGGCATAGTATTCGGGCGATGCTACGGTGTCCACCAAGTAACTCGGCATATCTACGCCGAGGAAGAAGCCGAAATGGAGTAACCTGTCGTCCCTGTAGGGGTTGTTCTGGGCAGCAGGCGTGTTCTTCTGAGCGTAGAGCGCGCTTGTTGTCAGGAGACAGAACGATATGCTGATGATACTATGTAGAATGTTATTCTTCACTGCCTGTATCGGAATAATTGCTGTCGATATTGTCGCTCATGCGCTCACCGTCCATCGGACCTTTCTTCTTCATATTGCCGAAACTGTAGGTGAAACTGAGTGAGACGGTACGCGAGTGCCAGCGGTTCTCTTGGTACTGCCAAAAGGTGTCGCTGTAGGAGGTGTTGCGTCGCGCACGCGAGTCCAGTATGTCGCGCACGTTGAGGGCAAGGGCCAACTTCTTGTCCAAGAATGTCTTGCGCAGTCCCAAGTCAATGGAGTAACTGTGTGAGGACTCGCCTTGTGCCGTCACACGCGGACTGCGATAGCGCGCCGACAACTGCCCCGAGAAGGTCTTGGTGAACATAAACGAGGCATTGATGCGTGCCGACCACGCGAATATCTGTCGCGAATGTAACTCAATATCCACGGGTGTGCCGTATAGGGTGGAGTGGTAGGAGTTGGCTTTCAGGTAGTTATAGTAGAAATTAGCAGAGGTGGTCAGTTGCAGCAGTTCGCCCCACAGGCGGTTCTTCGCCACCACTTCCACACCCAGTTCCTGCCGCGAGGAGAGGTTGATAAAGGTATTCTTCATCGTCTCTCCGTCCAAGAACTTCACATTCTGTATCACCCCGTCGCGGGCACGCCAGAAGACACCTGCCGACAGAGTGTGCCGTTCCCATGCCTTCAGGTAGTTGAGTTCCAGCGAAGAAGAGTAGGAGGGCAGCAAGGCAGGATTACCAAACTGAATGTTGGTCGAGTCGGAGAAGTCCATACGCGGGTTTATCATGTGACCGCGCGGACGGTCCACACGGCGTGTGTAGTTGAGTTGCAACTCATGTCCGTTGCCGAAGTCATAACTGATATACGCCGACGGAAACAACTGGAAATAGGCAGTGTCCTGCGCCGAAGCCTGCAATGCCCCCTCATAGTAGTACTTCGTTTCGATATGGCGCATAAAGTACTCCCCGCGCAATCCCACTTGCAGCGACAACTTGTCCCAGAACCTGTTGCCGTAGGTGATATACAGGGCATGGGTCTGCTCGTTGTTGTGGAAATTGTTGTAGTAACTCCACAGCGTGTCCTCTCGCGCACTGCCATTGTAGGCACTGGCCTGTGTCTGCCGCCACGCAAGGTCGGTCTGCCAACCCGCTTCAAGACGCGAGTCCTTGGTGGGGTGCCACTCATAGTCTGCCTTCAGTTGCACAAAGCGGTCGTTGTTGTCCGACAACTGCTCCTGCGTGGTACTGGTGCCGTTCTCCGTTTGGATATAGAAATTGTCGTTATTGAACCCGAAGTCGAAGTACTGCGCCGAGGTTTGCAACTTGTGCGCCTTACTGATGTCGAAGTTCCACGACAGCATGGCATTATAGCCAGGGTGATTGGCTGTACCTGTTTGATTTCGCTCATAGCAACGCAGTGTATCCTCTTGATTATTTGCGTCTTGCGGAGCAACAAAGTGTGTCACGTCATACAGGGTGTAGTGCGTCGGGTTGTTGGTGCGGTTGGAGAAGAATCCCTTTGTCGGGTCGTCCTTTGCCTCCACGATACCGAACCCCGAGACACCGATGGTAGAGCGGTCTGTCACACGTATATCCACACCTCCGCGCAGGAACATACCTCCGCCCGAATGGTGCGACTCGCCTTCTGTCAGCATACGTGTCGTGTCTGCGGCATAGTAGTTGTAGCGGTCGGAATAGGTGCTGCCATTGGAACTCCGATAGTGGTAGCCCGCATTGAAATAGGCGTCCACTATACCCTTCGACATATTGATATTGAAACCCAACTTGCCCCCGGGCGGTGTCGTCCACGGCTTGGCAAGGGCATAACTGACATCTAAATTCACACTGCCATAGTATCCGGGCTTGCGGTCTTTCTTCATCACAAGATTGATGATACCCGCCGTACCCTCGGGGGAAAACTTTGCCGATGGATTGGTGATGAGTTCTATCTCTTTGATACTCTCCGCGGGCAGTTGTTGCAGCACTTGTGCGCGCGTATCGGCAGTCAGTCCCGCAGGCTTGCCGTTAATCCAAATCTCCACATCTTCCGAGTTGCGCAGCGAGATATTGCCCTCTTGGTCCACGTCCACCGACGGGATATTCTCCAGTACATCGGTCACCGAACCGCCTGCCGAAGCAATGTTCTGGTCCACCGAGAACACTTTCTTGTCCAACTCAAACCGCATGGTGGAGCCTTGCCCGACCACTTCTACTTCACTCAGCGTCTGCGCGTCCTCCTGCAGATATATCTTACCGAGGTTCACCTCTTTGCCATGCAGTGTTACCTCGCGCACCACATCGGTGTAGCCTACAAACGAAATACGGATAGTGTACGCCCCGTTGCCGAGGTTCAGTAGCAGAAACTCCCCATTCTCGTCTGTCGTGTTACCGTCCACAGGAGTGCTGCCCCCTTTGGGTGTAGCGGACACATTCACAAAGTCAAGCGGCTGGCGGCTCGATGCGTCCAACACACGTCCTGTCACCCGATTCTGCGCCACTGCCACCATCGTCAGCAGCAACAGCACTGCAATATGGAATGTACGCCTCATCGTCTGCTGTTGATAATCCACTCCAATGCCTCGCGATAACCGTCCGTACCATGTCCCATCACGGTGTGTGCACACACATCACTCAATAGGCTGATATGTCGGAACTCCTCACGTTGGCTGATGTCGGATATATGCACCTCCACCACAGGCACCGTGGCACAAGCCACTGCATCGCGCAATGCCACACTCGTGTGCGTATAGCCGCCCGCATTGAGGATAATACCGTCCACAGGCTCTGCGTGTAGCGATGTCTTCAGCCCCCCGAACTCCTGCACCCAATCTATCAGGTCGCCCTCGTGGTTCGACTGGTGGTACTCCATATATATATCAGGGTACGCGCGTTGTAAGTCCAACAGCACCTGCTCCATCGAGCGGGTGCCATAGATTGTCGGTTCGCGCCGTCCCAATAGATTTAAGTTAGGTCCGTTGATTATCGCTATCCGCATATTAATTATTAACTATTACTTATTAACTATCGTGCCCCATTCACCATAAGCAGAAACTCGTCGTTGTCGCGGGTGCGCTCCATATACTGCTTCAGTTTCTCCATAGCCTCCACACTGTTCATATCGCTGAGTTGCTTGCGTATCATCCACATACGTGACAATACATCAGGCGGCAGCAGCAGGTCGTCGCGGCGGGTGCTGGATGCCGGTATATCCACAGCAGGGAAGATACGTTTGTTGCTCAGTTTGCGGTCTAATTGCAACTCCATGTTGCCCGTACCCTTGAACTCCTCGAATATCACATCGTCCATCTTGCTGCCCGTCTCGGTCAGTGCCGTGGCGATGATGGTCAGGCTACCGCCGTTCTCGATGTTACGTGCCGCACCGAAGAAACGCTTTGGCTTGTGCAATGCCTGTGCTTCCACACCGCCTGACAATACCTTGCCGCTCGCCGGAGCCACTGTGTTGTAGGCGCGTGCCAAACGGGTGATACTATCCAGCAGAATCACTACATCATGCCCGCACTCCACCAATCGTTTGGCTTTCTCATGCACGATATTCGCCACCTTCACATGGTTCTCGGCGGGCTCGTCGAACGTCGAAGCAATCACCTCCGCCTTCACGCTGCGTGCCATATCCGTCACTTCCTCGGGACGCTCGTCAATGAGCAGGATTATCATATACACCTCAGGGTGGTTGGCTGCGATAGCATTGGCTATCTCCTTGAGCAGCACCGTCTTACCGGTCTTCGGTTGTGCTACAATCAGTCCGCGCTGACCCTTGCCAATCGGGGCAAACAAATCGATGATACGTACCGACAGCGGGTCGCTCTTGTCGCCTTTGCAGAGTTTGAATTTCTCATCAGGGAACAGAGGTGTCAGGTTCTCAAAGGCAATGCGCTCACGTGCTTGTGCGGGCGAGATGCCATTGATACGAATCACCTCTTTCATTGGGAAATACTTGTCCGTATCACGCGGCGGACGAATGGTGCACTCCACCGTATCACCCGTCTTCAGACTGTATTGCTTAATCTGCTGTGCCGAAACGTAAATGTCATCAGGCGACGAGATATAGTTGTAATCCGCACTGCGCAGGAACCCATAGCCATCGGGGCAGCACTCCAATGTACCCATTGCCACGATAGTATCTCCAAATGCCTCCGCACCGTTGTTGAGTGCCTCGTCTTCGGGTCCCGTAGGAGGATTGTATTGTGGTGCAGTCTGAATGGGCGTTAGTTCCTCACCGTTGGCAATCTGCTCCTCACGCTTTGCCATTTGTTTGGTTATCTGAGCAATACGCGCATTGATGCGGGCTTGACGCTCCTCTTTCGTCTCGTTTTTGCGGTTGGGAGTGTAAGGATTATATGGCTCCTGCTTGACGGATTCAGCGGCAACAGCCTGCGCGGGTGCAGGTTGTTCTGCTGCGGGTTGCTCTTGCACAGGTGCAGGTTGCGCTTGCGGTGCTGCCAAAGGTGCAGATGCTTCTGCAGATGCTTCCGGTTGTACTTGCGGATTCTTCCTTGGGCGTCCGCGTTTCTTGGCGGGTGGTGCAGCAGGCGTTTCCGCTTGCGGTTCTGTTGTTGCCGCGGTGGTGGTGGCAGGCTGTGCAGGAACTATATTATTGGTTTCGCTAATCTCCATTTGCAGAGGTTCGCTGTTCTTGTTTTGCGGTTTGCGCCCGCGCTTGTTACCTGTAGCAGGCACTGCGGCAGGAGTACTTGCTGTGACAGGGGTATCAAATAAGGTGGTCGTGGTATTGACAATAGTTGATTTCGGTTGAGGCTGTTTGGCTTGCTCTTCTTTTATTTGGTCAAGCGTCTCTTGCTTGTTTCCCACAGTGGCTACCACTCGGTTTCCTTTGAGGTTCGCGGTGTTTACTTTCGTAGGCGTCTGCTGAATCCTGTTGCGCTTGTTTCGCTTTGGCTCTTCGCCTTGTGCTTGCCGTGCGTCGGCTTTGGCTTGTACTTCGGCACCTCGTCTGTCGGCTTGGGCATCCAGAATTTCATAGATTACTGATTGGGCTGTTGCGTTCTTGTTGATTTTCAGTCCGAACGATTCCGCAATCTCAATCAGTTGTTCGAGCGTCATACGCCCGAGTCGTTGCATATCGTATTGCATAAAAAGTTAATGATTTTATTCTAAAAAGGGAATTGTGATTGGAGAATATCCTTGCGGTTTCCTGACTAATCACGCTGCAAAGGTACTACAAATAAGTGAAATATGCAAGTACAACCTGCATTTTATAGCACAATTTCCTCAAAAGTGTTCACTTTTTTCTTGTCGTAGGGGGTCGTTACCCGTATATAGTTCTCCGTAAATCCCGACATCTTGTCGCCTTCGCGCTTCGACTCCCACAGCACAACTGCCTTTTCGCCCTTGTGCAGGGCATAGAAATCCGCCAGTTTCTGTTCCGAAATGGCGTGCAGCACCTTGCTCCTTCTGTGCCTTTCCGCTGTATGCACCACCTCCAAATCCATCTCCAACATACGTGTATTGGCGCGCTCCGAATAGGTGAAGACATGCAACTGGCTCACAGGCAACCGCTCTATAAACGCCACGTAATCAGCGAAGTATTCGGCGGTCTCCCCTCTCACGCCCACCATACAATCCACGCCGATAAAGGCATTGGGCATCACCTGCCGTATGTGCGTCACGCGCTCCTCGAACAACTCCCGCGTATATCTCCTGTGCATAATTCGTAGCACCTCATTGCTTCCCGATTGCAGCGGAATGTGAAAATGCGGGGCAAAATGCTTCGACTGCGCTACAAAGTCTATCACTTCGTCGCTCAGCAGGTTGGGCTCGCACGATGATATGCGTACCCTGTAACCCACACCCTCTTCACGTGCCTGCAATTCGTCCAAACTACGCAGCAAATCAATGAACCGCTCCCCCGTACTCCGTCCGAAATCCCCTATGTTCACGCCTGTCAGCACTATCTCTTTCGCCCCCTCGTCTATCGCCTGTTGTGCCGCTTTCACCACCTCCGCGATGCTCGGATTGCGCGATTTGCCGCGTGCCAGAGGAATGGTGCAATACGTGCAGAAATAGTTGCACCCGTCTTGCACTTTCAGGAAGCACCTCGTCCTGTCATCCTTGGAATATGCCCCGTGAAAGTCGTCCACCGCCCGTATGTCTGTTGTAAACTCCGGAGGGACGATACTCTGCTTGGGGGACGACGCTTGGGGGACGACGCGGCTCGCGTCGTCAATAATAACGGGTGTACCTCCCTCGTTGTCATTTGAAAGCGATGCAATACGTTCTCGTTCTCTCTCTATCTGCTCCACCAACTCGGGAATCTTAAACTTCGCGTCCTGTCCCAATACGTAGTCCACTCCCTCTATATTGCTTATTTCCTGTGGTTTTAGTTGTGCGTAACAGCCCGTAACTATCAGCACGGCATTGGGGTTCTCCCTGCGTATCTTGTGTATCGCCTGCCTGCCTTTGTGGTCTGCCACATCGGTCACGCTGCATGTGTTCACCACACACACGTCCGCCTCCTCATTGGCTCTTGCGCGCACGTGCCCGCGTTCCAATAAGGTCTTGCCAATCGCGCTGCTCTCCGCAAAGTTCAGTTTGCACCCCAATGTCACAAATCGTATCGTCATCTCAAAAACACTTCAACCAAAAACACTTCAACCATAAACTCGTAAACCGAGTACAAAGATAATACAAAATCGTCCGAAATCCAAATTTATCTTCGTTTTTTCACCCAAATTGGTGCATTTTACCTATTGCGTATCTGTTGTGTACCTATTGTGTATCTGTTGTGCTTGTTCTGTTTGTTCGCCGACCTCACGCTGACCTCACGCCGACAACTACGGTATTTTCACGGTTGATACACGGTAGATATACGGTAGATACACGGTAGATACACGGTAGATACACGGTAGATAAACGGTACATTATGCTAACCACGTAGGCGTTTACCCAGGAGTTGGCACCAAGTTGTTAATATCCTTTAGAGTGTACCATCTGCCATTGCATTCAACCGATTGAAATAGCCCCGACTGCAAGGTTTCTATAACTGTTTGCCACTGCTGTAGTATGGTCTGTTTTCTTTGTTGTTCACGCTCCCTGTATTTCTTGAGTGCATCATATTCTCTGACATCCCGATAGCAACATCGTCCTTTCGCCAGATAACCAACTATAGCACCAAACAACTCTTGAAACGACTGTTTCCGATGGTTCCATTTGAACGTAAACCAATTCAAATACAACTGCAAGTACCTGTCTTTGCAATGGATATGAGCGCGCATAAACGTACGCAAATGCGAAAATACACCCTCTATTGCATTGGATGACCGGCCATTTTCTGTCTTGTATTGTTTCTTTGAATGGCTATTAACCTCCAATGGTGCGCCCCAATCGTTATACAACTTTGAATCGTCTGATACACAAACAGTAACATCTTCTGTATGTTGCGCAAAACTTTGTTTTATATCATTACTGTCAAAGCATGATGACATTTGTTCAAGAAAAATGTGCTGCGTGTCATTCCCGCCATAAACAGGATATTTGCAAATATCCATACCCAATGCCGCTTCCGTCAGGTTAAAATGCTCTTGTTTGGGTAGAATGATGGCATTTTCCTTGAGTATGGCGCGTTTCTTACGGTAGTGCTTGTTGCGCCACCTGCCACCCATATACACCTCATCCATCGCTATCTGCCCGGACAACTTGAAATCCTGCTTTGTAGCCATTTGCATACGTTTGATGAAAAAATATGCTGTGTCATAGTTTACATTCAGATACGAGGACAATGCCACTGCCGAGCAGGAACGGGTTACAAAGAGAAAAAATATCCCTTTCACTATGGTTTTCATTGCCAATTTCGTGTTTTGAAATGCCGTACCGACGAGCGAAGAGTACCGTTTGTTACAATGACCGCATTTGTAACGCCCATCAGCGCAATGATACTGCTTGTCGATACTGTTACAATACGGGCAAACCGGTTTGCCGTCTTTCCAACGATAGCGGAGCCATAATTCATCTGGATGGTTGTCTATATACTCAACCAATGCCTTATTTAAACGCTTTGTTTTCAATGACTTTATGGTCTTTAATTAGACTATAAAGTTACTGCTTTTTTCTGATATATGCAAACATAATAGACATATAATCAGCATATTACGTACAAAAAAATGCCACACTGGCTATCTGCATCATACACTTCAGAAAACTTGGTGCCAACTCCTGGGTAAACGCCACCACGTAATACCTTGACCGTAGGCATACAACAGGCAGACAAGAACACAAGAACACAGGCAGACAGGACCCCTCAGACCCTATCTTTGAAGAGGTCGCGGGTGTCTGTGCTCTATTGAGCCTTTCCTGCTGCGGGCTTTCCACAAATCCGAACAGGGTGGCGTGGGGGCTCTTGGAGAGGTCTTGTTATTTTTGGAGAGATCTTGCTATTTTATCGCAACAGTAGTAAATTCCATTCTCGGGCACAAGGATCCATTAATCACCGTGTAATTGTCCGTTAATGCAGAGGTGGACAAAAGTCTCCACTAAAGTTCGTATAAGAACCATTGTATAAAAACACTATCGGGTATAAAGTCTCCGTTAATCACCGCCAATAGACCGTTAATGTCGAATATATAGACTCCTGCAGCCCACTAAACTGCCACTAAACACTGAAAAATACATAATTACCTACAAATTAGCCACGAATTGGCATTATCGGGTATGATTCTCCGCTAATTGTTATTAATAAACGTTAATTTTCTCTGTTACTCTTCATTGCCGTTGCTCTTCATTATTATAGAGTCGGATATGCACTAAAATCTATCAACAGGAGAAATTTTTTTTGTGAGTGTCTGTACAGATTACGTTCGAGAACAACAAGAGAGACTACCCATTCTGCAGTCCCTCTTGTTGTTGCATAAGTCGTATTACTTCACTTCTATACCGGTGAGAGTATAGGTCTTCCCTCCGCGCAGGATATTCACTTGTCCGTCACGGATAACCTTGTTAATGCCATTGGGTTTGTCTGTAGAGATGTCATCTACAGCGGTGCCTCCTTCTGTTTGGAATGTACCTTGGTAGGTATTGAGGGTTTGACCATCAGCATCCACAACACTCACCTCGTAGGTGTATTTTGTGCCACTATCCAAACCTGTTACGACAAACTGGTATCCCTTATTGGTCATTGTGGCAGCAGGCAAATGCTGTTTTGCGCTATACGAAGGAGCCCTATAGATTGAACTCAATAGTTGCCCTTCGCTATTGAATACTAATTTGCATACAGTCTCCGTTCCATAATAATCATCTTGCTCGGTTATTAGAATGGTATAGGTATCTGCATTGGGAACTACAGGCCATGTTATAGTAACATCCGAGTAGGACGGAGTAAATGTAGGTTCGTCTTCTTCCACATCAACCATTGGTATGTTGAGAGGCAAGACCTCATCAAATTCTTTCCACTCAGTTGCTTGCTTATAGTCCTCAATAGAGTTTTTAGGAACGTATAACGTCATCCACACCAATCGGTCATAATCAAACGCACTCTCTGCTGTGGGTGGTACGCTTGCGTAGCAATACACGGTATCTAAATTCGGGCATGAAATAAATGTATTTTTCCCTATTGTATTCATTCCTGCCCCAATTGTGACGGATGTTAAGTTCTTACAACCTTGGAAAGCACCTTGATAAGAATACTTATTTTCCCCTATCTTCTTTACAGAATGAGGAATGACAATAGATTTCAGGCTATCACAATTTGCAAATGTGCCAACCTTAATTTCCTCCAGTTTATCGGGAAGATTAAGACTCATCAGGTTTGTGCAACCTTCAAAAGCACCCTCTCCAATACTTGTTACACTATTTGGGATAGTGATAGACGTAAGACTTGTGCAATCCTTGAAAGCACTCTCGCCGATACTCGTTACGCTATCACCCATAGTGACAGACGTAAGACTTGTGCAATCCTTGAAAGCACTCTCGCCGATACTCGTTACGCTATCACCCATAGTGACAGATGTAAGACCGGTGCAACCATGGAAAGCATACCACCCTATGTCCGTTACACTATTGGGGATAGTGACAGATGTAAGACCAGTGCAACCATGGAAAGCATACCACCCTATGTCCGTTACACTATTGGGGATAGTGACAGATGTAAGACCTGTACAACCATAGAAAGCACACCTCTCTACGTCCGTTACACTATTGGGAATGGTAATAGAGGTAAGACTAGTGCAACCATAGAAAGCATAACTTCCTATGTCCGTTACACTATTGGGGATGGTAATAGAGGTAAGACTGGTGCATCCGTAGAAAGCAGAATCTTCAATATATGTTACATTGTTTGGAATAGTGATAGAGGTCATATCCGTGCACCCCCGAAAAGCACTACGTCCAATACTCGTTACACTATTGGAAATCGAAGCATGGTTACTGCCTAATACCAAGGAGTCAGTAGATGATTCTATAACTGCATTACAATTATCTCTACTATCATAGTATTTGTTATCTGCACTCACCACAATAGAATCCAAACGATTGTCATTCTCAAAGAAGCGAGAATAGTGAATACCAGTAACATTTTTCCCTAAGAAAAGGAACTTGAGACTATCCAAACTGCTAAATGTTGGAGTCGTATCAATGTTATCACCCAATGTGAGTGACTTGACAGGACAAGTCTTGAAAGCCTCAACTTTGCCCTCAAACTCTTTGGTGTTCCATACAACGGTAGATAAACTGTCACACCCGCTAAAAGCGTCTTCGCCTATTGTCTTTACACGTCTGTCAATAGTGATGGATTCAAGACCCGAGCATCCCTTAAATGCTTCTTTTCCAATCGAAGTGATGCCTTTATGGGTTACAAACTCCTTCAATCCTGTACACCCATCAAAAACATTATCTTCGATGATGGTTACGCTATTAGGGATTGTAATAGAAGTAAGGTTTGCACGATCAGAAAAGGCTGCATCTTTAATACTTGTTACACTATTGGGTATGATAGTATTACCACTACCAAAAAGAAGAGTATTGTTTTTTGTTTCTATGATTGCATTGCAATTCTCTCTACTATCATATTTCTCATTTTTGTTATTAACAACAATTGATGTAATGTTCGAGCAGGCAGAGAAAGCATCAGTGCCAATACTTGATACACTATTACCAATAATAATAGAAGAAAGGTTACTCATCCCATAACAGATATAATTAGGGATGTTTTGAACCGTATTCCCAAAAACAAATGTAGTGATATTCGGTGTTAGGCTACTTGATATGCTGAAAAATGGAGTACTAGTGACCTTATAAAAGTAGTCATAATGCAGATAACAATTTATTGCATTCCAATATACGGTATCGAGACTTTGGCAACCAAGAAAAGCATATAGCCCGAGACTTTCCACTTTTTCTGGAATGATGATACTTGTTAAATTGGTGCAACCGAAAAAAGCAGATTTCCCTATACTCTTTACATCCTCTGGAATATTGATATTTTTTAGGTTCGTACAGTCAGAAAAAGCGTCATCTCCAATATCTGTCGCATCTTTCATTGTGACAGCAGATAGATTTGTGCAACCTTTGAAAGTTCCTTTCTTAATGTTTTTGCGAACATTAATCGATGATAATGATATACAATTTTGGAATCCGTATGCACCTACTGACACCCCCACAGTACTATCTTTGCCACAGCAAGAGACAAGGCTGATGCAATCAGAGAAGATATAGTCTCCAATGCTACTTACATAATTAGGAATAGTGACAGTTGTAAGGCTCGTACAACCAGAGAAAGCATAGTCTCCAATGCTACTTACATAATTAGGAATAGTGACAGAGGTAAGATTCGTGCAGTCAGAGAAAGCACGATATCCAATATCCGTTACACTATTGGAAATAGTGATCGTGGTAAGGTTCGTACAATTAGAGAACGCATTCTTGCCAATGCTTGTCACATGTATAGTGTCACCATCGTGTATAACAAAATTAGGTATGTCTATAGAGGACTTTTCTTTGTCCGCAGATACAACCCTAGCCTCCCAATAATACCAATATCCTTCAAGGTTATACCCATCTTTCTTTACAAGTTCATAATAGAGGTCGCCATACCCAAAATTACTTGCCCAAAGGGCTGTGGTGGCAAAAAGTGCCACGAATAACGATAAAATTTTTGTTTTCATACTATACTTTTGATTTAATACATGATAAAACTTTGTCTAATTCGGGGAATAATGTCGATTGGTCTATCCCACAGATAGATAATTGATAGAGTATCCTTTTTTTATTTGATGTATTGATGATGATTCGTCGTGGAACTATATTCAAAGTGGCACTTAATTCTTTTGTATTCTGCCTAATTCCAAATAAGAAGAATGCTCCCTGCTGGTGAGAGATACGCGGATTATTCAGTTTCGGCAATACACATACCACTTTTTGTAAATCTTGGAATGAACCAATAACAACCTGTGGATTTTCTCGCAGAACATCTCCTTGCAAATCTGATAAAGTAAAAGTATTTGGTTGCTTGACGATATTGGAGCAAATCACTACATCTTTGTCTTCAAAATTAAGAACATCCTTTTTCGGAACATCAAATATCATTACCTCTGCATATTTCGATTCTGTATTTTGGCAGGCAAAATACAAAGCCACTAATGGATTTGTAGTGATATCCAGCAATCTTGTCGGCAATGCATAGTGTTGCATTTTAACCAACTTATCGAAAGTGGACATTGTACTCGGGAAATCAGACGGGCAATGTCGGATTGCCTCATAAAACATTTCACGTTCTTCGTTAATCCCCCTTTGTTTATCAGTTTCACGATAGATAGGAGGTAATAAAGACCAACCTATACTGCCTTGCCCCCTATAAAATTGTTGTGCTGTCTTAGAATTATTGATGTTCTCTGAAGTCATATCCAAAGAATTGAGATTCTTTAGATAACGTTGAAAGGTAGTAACGCTTCCCACTGCATTGCCTGATACTAAACGGAATTCAAGGTTCTGCACATCATTTAGGATGACCCAAAAGACATTCACAAACTTATTCTTATTCTGTGAATAATCTTTCTCTTGAAGTGTTTCTATTTCGATTTTTCCTTTGAGAGATTCTTTGAATATGTATATCTCAATCAGTTCGTCTTCATCCTTTACTGCAAGATTGTACATCCATGCATTATAAGTTTGTTGCTCTGCATAATAATAGAGACTCCTCTCTGGAAATCCTTTACTTGTGAGATATTCCCACAGTTTGTTTTTTATTTCTGTACTTAACATATTATTTTCCTGTTATAACACTACTTATTGCGTAATGCTATTTATTACGCATTAAACTAACATCTTCTTTGTAAGATGCTTTTCATTAGTTCTTTTTCTTTTACTCCATAGGCACATACTTTCTTGTTGCCCTGTGGACTCCGAGTAGGGCGGGGTAGGTGTATCAGTGCGATAGGCATACAAAAAAAGCGTGGAGTCCGACTGTCGTCGTTCCACACTCTGAGGCTGTCGCATTGCCCAACATATTAGAACAGACAACGCGAAGTCCACGCCCATACAAGCAAACACCGGCATGGAAAACATATACACGCGAAAAAGCGTGATTGCTAAAAGCGTGACTACTATGTATGCAACAACGGGGAGCAATCAAATCTCCCAATAACCACACCTTGACGACGCGAGCCGCGTCGTCTCCCATGCAACGGAATACTCATATCCCGTAGACATCTATCGTTGCTTAGTCCTGAATATGTTTGAAACTGCGACATTCCAGAGTGTCAGAACGAAGCGCAATAAACGCCTTTTATGTAATACCATGAAGCCCGTGAGGACTTCACGACTGCAAAAGTAAGGAATTATTTGCACACGTGCAAGAATAAAACATTAATTACCGCGAATTAGCCATTAATTCATTTACGATGTACTATAGTGTCCATTTAGAAACGCAATTTTGGGGTACACTATTTGTACCTTTGCAAGCGGAATCAGTGGTATGAAAACAAAAGCATACATAGTAAAGATAGTACACGGCTTACAGATTTAGAGGTCCTGAGGAATGTAAAAACTATTAACGACAATTAGCGGAAAACCATGCCCGATAATGCCAATTCGTGGCTAATTGGTGGCTTGTGTTTCATTTTTCTGCTGGTCGGTGTTTGGGCTATTCTTACAGGGGATTAATGAATTGTGCCGGCAGAGCAGCACAAACTAATGCATAATACCGACAAACGATTGGTAATTATCCGGTGTGATTACTTGAAATGAAGCATTCGGATACGTATCCCGAAAGGCTTTCGGCGCACGTGGCATCTTGTTAGCATTGAACTTGAATTCATACGCCTGCATAGCCTCGTCTTCAATCTCCACGAAGTCTATTTCCGCCTGCGCTTGCGTACGCCAGAAATATATCTTTGCATAACTTTGGCGATATGCATTGTGCTTCACGCGCTCGCTAAGCATCATATTCTCCCATAATGCTCCTGCATCGGTACGGAGATTGATAGGCGCAAAATTGCTGATGATGGCATTGCGGATACCATTGTCGTAGAAATATATCTTGCGATTATGTCGCAATTCCGTACGCAAGTTGCCGCTATAGGATGATAACCTGAAAATCACGAAACACTTTTCCAGCAGGTCAATGTAGTTTTCTACGGTGGCGCGGTCAATACCTAACAGACGACTAAGTTCATTGTACGACACTTGTTCACCTACTTGCATCGCCAAGGCTTGCAACAGGCGCGCAAGAATCTCGGGCTTGCGAATACCATTATAATTGAGCAAATCTTTATAAAGATAGTTGTTGGTTATGGTAGTCAGGATACGTTTGGCTTTATCGGGGTGCGTAACTACTTCGGGATAACAACCGTAAATAAGACGCTGCTCCAACAGACGTTGCTCCTCGCGTGCCGAAGTATGCTGACTTAATTCCGCCAATGAAAGGGGATAAAGACGATATTCGTAGATACGCCCTGTTGCCGGCTCGTTAATCTGATTAGATAGTTCCAATGAAGAAGAACCGGTGACAATCACTTGTATGTTGTCACGGAAAGTATCTGCCATCATCTTGAGCGTCAGACCGATATTCTTCACGCGCTGCGCCTCGTCAATGACTACATACCGTTTGTTACCAACCAATTGTTGCAACTCGGTAGTGGTCTGGCGTTCCAATGCCTGAGAATCATCTATGTTGTCGCAATTCAGCCAAAGCGTTTCCTCTTTAGGAATAGATAATTGCGTCAACAAGGTAGTCTTACCTACCTGTCGAGGACCTAAAACGGCAATAATCTTTCCTTGAAAGAAATCTGCTGCGACCGATTGGCATATAAGTCGATGTATCATAATCCCTATTGTTTTAGTGGGTTGCAAAGGTACGCCTTTTTTATGACATGCACAAGAAAAAACGCACCCTAATCGACAAATTCATATTGAAAATGTAGATTATAATCGATAAAATCATACCAAAAACATAGAAAATTAACGGCTAATTTATGGATAATTATATGCTTATCAATATTTTAATTGGTGTTTGTGGGATTACAAACAAGTATTGGAAAATCAGTTCTCCAATACTGAAAAATCCGAGTAGGTGGCTATCATATATTCTTTCACCCATAACAGATACTCTTCAAAATTTGGTACCTGTTTGCTAACCAATAAATAGGAACTTTGCTCATCAAGCACCACGTGCGTAAAAAGAGTGTCTGATACGATATTGGCTGTCAGCATCTTATAGATTCGATAGCGTTGCATATTACATTTGTCCTCATCCTCCTTATTCTCGCCAATAAACACAATAGAACTATCCGGTGTTCGTTTTACAAAGTCAATTCCAATAGCTTTTATTATGCAAATAATGGTGTGCATTTTATGTCTGCTGTTGCCTACTGACAAAAGCGGACGTTTTTAGCAGATTATGTCAATAGGGAGGGTGATACGCTGTGTTGCCATTAATGCCGTATAGAGTCGTCAGGATACGGATAAGGGCGTGGAACAATGGGGGCATACATAGATTATCGGTTGCCTATCCCTTGCTCATCCCTTGTGTATCCCTTGCTGACAGGAAGCGTGGAACAATCGGTTTGACAGGAGGAAATACCTACTGTAGAAGAGGCGGTGCGAGTGCAGGGTACTGAGAAAGAATAAGAAAAGAGTCCGACTAGTGGGACACCCATCGGACTCTTGCTATGAAACGTTTCTTCTATACCTTCAGTTCAAATGATACATACCCTCAGTTCAAGCAAAGCATACTCTTAATTCAGGTAGTAGTCCACCGTGGTTACCACGCGCACATGTTTCACCCACGGTTTGTTTTGGTCAGACTCCACCGAGAACTGCCCTTGGTTGGCACGGCGGATGCTTCCCAATTGGCAGCGTGCGTCATCGGCGAACTTCTGCGCTACGGCACGTGCATTCTTGGTGGCTTCCTCTATCATCTGCGGCTTCAGTTCGTTGAGACCGTTGTACTGGTAGTCAATAGCCCAATCCGTGGAATTGAGAATGATGCCCTTGTCCAGCAACTCGCTCAGGCACCTTTGATTGGCAACCACCAATTGTACATCGTCCGTCGAAATGACCACCGACGCTGTCAGCGTGTAGTGGTTATCGGGGCGGTGGTCATAGTAGTTCGCCCAGTTGTCGTTTACGGAACTGCTGCCTATCTGTATATCCTCGGCTGCAAACCCTTTCTGTACGAAAAAATCGACAATAGCGGTCTGCACGCGAGATAATTCGCTGTTTATCGCGGGCAGGTTATTGCCGCTGATGGAGAAGGACAAAGGCCATACTACGTGGTCTGCCTGTACGTCTTTTGTGGATAGACCTTTCACGGTGACGGCACGGTCTTTATTGGCTAACTGATGAATACCTAACTCCACAAACAACCCGCAGAGCGCCAAGCCTGCGGCAATGATGGATGTGCCGATAATAGTTCTGTTCATAATCGTCTGTTTTGTTTACCTCATAGTCATACAAAAACCGTACCAATCATATATAAGCAGGATGTGCCGACCCGCTATCGACCCGCTATCCACCCGTAGAAAGAGCAGTCTTGCCCGAATGGAAAATTGGTCAGTTTTTGTGTAGTTTCACTACGATTGCCGACAGCGGTTCCACCGTGATGTCATTCCTGCTGAGGTCAATGGTGGTGTTGTCGTGGATAATATCCGTGCCTGCGGGGTTGTACTTGCCGAGTATTTCTGCATAGTGCGCGGTGGGAATGGTGCGCGTATCCTCGCTTGCATTGATGTACACGAACACAGCCCCCTCGTCTGTATAGCGGAAATAGGCATACGTGTTGTCGCGCGCTGCAAAGTGCATCAGTCTGCCGGTCTGCAAAATGGGTTCGTTTTTGCGGAATTGCAGCAGGCGGCTTTGGTAGTCGAACATGTCTTTCTGCTCAGGATGCAACGTATCTACGGCAGGCAATGGCATTCGCAGGGTGGAGTGCCCCTTCGACATATCCGACGAGCGCATGGCGTACTCATCGCCGGCAAACAACTGAGGTATGCCCCGCATGGTGGCGAGGATAGTCATTGCCAGTTTGACACGCCGCGGGTCGTTGTCTTTCACCACATCGGTAATGCGGTCCATATCGTGGTTGCCGGCAAAAATCAGCAACTTGCTCGCGTCGGCATACAGGTAGTCGGCTGCCAAAGCGTCATACACTTTCATCATACCGCCGCCCCAATAGTTGCCGTCATCGGCTAATGCCTGGCGGATAGCCTCGTTCAGAGGGAAGTCCATCACCGATGGCAGGTGGCTGCGGAAACCGTTGTAGTTCTGCACTCCGTCTTGCCAATATGCCACTGCCGATGCGGGGCGCGTCCAGCACTCGCCCACGATATTGATGTTCGGGTACTCGTTGCGTATCGCTGCCAGCCACTGCGCGGCGGGTTCGGGTTCTACATACGGATAGGTGTCCACGCGCAGTCCGTCCAGGTCGGCGTACTCAATCCACCAGATAGCCCATTGCACGAAGTACTGCAACAGGTCGGGATTGCTGAGGTTCATATCCGCCATCATGCGGTCGAACCAGCCCGCGTTGTTGTGCTTGCGGTCATAAGCAGAGGCGTGGATGTCATAGTTGGCGGAGAAGACATTGTTGGTAGTGGTGTATTCGTCCCATTGGTTGTACCAATCGGAGTAGGGTAGGTCGTTGTTCCACCAGTGCGACGTGCCGCAGTGGTTGGGCACCATATCCATCAGCACTTTGATGCCCTTCGCGTGGGCTTGCGCCACCATCCGGGCATAGAGTTCGTTGCTTCCGTAGCGCGGGTCGATATGGTAATAGTCCGAGCAGGCATAGCCGTGATAGGAGAACGTCTTCTCGTCGTCGCAGAGTAGGGGAGTGGGCCAGATAGCGGTTGCGCCCAGTTGGGATATATGGTCCAGACTCTGTATGATGCCGGCTATATCACCGCCCCAACGACCGTGGATATTGCTCTTGTCCGCCGCCTCGCGCATGGTCGGAACGGTGTTGTTGGTCGTGTCTCCGTCCACAAAGCGGTCGGACATAATAAGGTATATCACATCGGCACTGCTGAATGACCGGCGGTCGCGGCTGTCCTGCTTGCGGTCATAGATGCTGTAATCGTATGTAGTGCGCTTGTTCCCCTTGCGCAGCGTGATGCGATAGGTGCCTGCGTCGCGCACGTCCATATTGACAAACAGGTAGTTGGGGCTCTCGGCATTGTGCTGTCCCGTTACGACCAGTCCATCGCACGCACCCTTTACGGCGCGACCGTTCTTTATGCTTTGAACGCTCACTTGGGCGTCTTGCAGGTCTTCGCCATACAGCATCAGCGTCAGCGGACACTGCATATCTGTCCACCAGCACAGGGGTTCGGCACGTTGGATACGAGGGGTTGCAGTCAGGGAAAGCGTACATAGCAGCAACGCAGTTGCTATCAGGATGGCTTGTCTTTTCATTATGTTATCTGTTTTTGTTCATTGATGAGCAGTCCAAAAATAGCGGGTCTGTAAGCCGGGTTCTGTGCCGTGTCGAGTCATGTAATGTATAACAATAACCAATTAAATGTTGACCTCTCCACGGTGTCTGTCATTAATCTCGAGCAGGATATTGCTATCCGCTTCTGTTGCTTCCTACCCTCCAACTCGCGCGAGCCACGCTCATACGTCGGTATACTTGGAATTGCAGCACATAGTATAGTCGTTTCACCACGTCTTGTGTATGGCTGAATACGGATCCAAAGTAGAAGCCATTTCCGACGACGTCTCGTCTCTGTACCAGTGACCAAGTATTGCTACCTGACGGCCGTTAACCGCTATGTTGCTCTGTGCTGCCCGGACTTTCCTCGCGGCAGGGGATTAAAGCGGAGAACCCCTTTTCTTCCCGTACTGCGCGACAGACCGACCCGCTATTTATTAGTATAGCCCCGCAGGCTGATGCCGTATGGGGCTATTCTGAGCGGCATAAGGGAGTCGAACCCTCCTCCTCAGCTTGGGAAGCTGATGCACTACCGATGTGCTAATGCCGCAGTGAAATCGACTGCAAAGGTACTGCTTTCTTCTGATATATGCAACCCCCAACATTAAATTTCGTGTATAATCACATCTTTCTGCTTGTTATTGTCCGCGATCCCCCTCTCTGAGGGAGTAGGGGGAGTCTGTTGTTGATTTTATTCACTCCTTCTTGAAATACTTCGGATAACTATCCAGAAATCGCTGTACGCCCTCTGCGATACCCCCGTAATACTCCCCGCCGGAAGCATTCGCATGACCGCCACCACCGAATATCTCATGCGCAAACACGTTTACGGGTCTGTCTCCCTGACTGCGCAACGAGATTTTTATCTTCGTCTTGCTTCCGTGTGCCGATGGCACCTCCCACGGGTTCACCTTGTCCTCGCGCATGAAACACGAGTAGTACACATCCTTAATCTGCAACGGCAGATTCACAATCCCCTCCGCGTCACCCGATTGGAAGTTAAACTTGTACAACTCCTTTCTGCTCAGATAGATAAGTGCCGTGTGATACTCTGGAAAGATACGCATCTTCTGATACAGGCAATACCCCATCAGCCGCATCCGGTCTGCGGAATACGAGTTGAACACGGCATTGTACACTGCATCCTTATCCACGCCCAACGACACCAATCTCCCCACAATCTCGTACATCTCGGCGTGGTTGGAGTTGAACGAAAAGTTCCCTGTATCTGTCATCATACCTGTGTACAGGCACGTCGCTGCGTCCTTGGTCAATGGTGCGTTCAGTTGCCATATCAGCCTGTAAATCAACTCACTCGCTGACGGAGAATCAAAATATGAAATCGTCACATCGGCAAAATCTGCGGGGTGCAAATGGTGGTCAATCAGAATTTTGGGGCATGTGAGTGCCACCAACTTATCGCCGACCATGCCAATACGCTTGGGCTCGTTGAAGTCTGTGCATATAGCAAGGTCAGCAGTCTCCAATACTTCGTTTGCCTCTTTCGTATGTGTCTCATACACAATCACTTCCTGTGCACAGGGCATCCATGCGAGGAAACTCGGAAACGGGTTAGGAGCCACCACGGTAGCCCTCTTCCCTAACCCGCGCAGATAGTGCATCATGCCCAGACTGCTCCCCATCGCGTCGCCGTCAGGAGACATGTGGGTAAGAATGACTATATCTTGTGCACCGTCGATAAGCCGTTGTGTGGCACGTACCTGTTCTTCTGTCAGTTTGTTGGTCATAATGATGATTATATCAATAAGGAGGTTGTTTTACGTTTTATTCTTGTACCAAAGTTATTGTTGTTTCCTATAGTAAAGACAATAGCATGTTAGAACGGATATCCTATGGCAAAGTGGAAACTCATGTCATCTTTCCAACTTAGTCCGTTGGGTACAGTGCGCCATTGTGTGCCTGCTACATCTCCGTACAGGCGGCTTGGGTCGTATAGTTTCACGCCGAAATCTATACGGAATACAAAGAACGAGAAGTCAAGACGCAAGCCAATGCCGTACGCCAAAGCGATTTGCTTGTAGAACTCACTTTTCAGTTTGCCCCCCTCATACCACGCAAAAGCACCGTACGGCTGTGCATCATACTTGCGGATAGTCCATATATTCCCTGCGTCCACGAAAGCAGCAAGGTTGATAAACGACCACACATTGACGCGATACTCTATGTTTAGGTTAAGCCGAATGTCGCCTGCTTGGTTGTTGAAGTCAATCAGCGACCCGTTGCCCCTATACCCGCCGGGGCCGAGGCTACGTGCAGTCCAGCCGCGCACTGAGTTCGCCCCACCGGCAAAGTACCGTTTCTCAAAGGGTACTGTCTGTGAGTTGGCATAAGGAACTGCCACTCCTATATCCGCATGATACACAAGGCGGTTCGCCTTGTTGAGTATATGATGATAGGTGAAGAACAGGTCTCCTTTTGCATACTGCGAGAAAGGAATGTTGAACAATGTGTAGCCCATAGAGTCTTGTCGGAACCGGCATAGTTTCGCCAAACCTAACATGGCATTTCCCGCCGTTTCAACACTGTAGTTTATATTGAAATACGACTTGAGCGGCTGTTTTTCGTGATACGAAGTGTATGACCCTGCGTAGCCCCATCCTACAATAAAGTGGTTCTCATACGAGTACTTGAGTATGTTGGTAGATTGCAGGAACTGCTGCCGGAAGTCATCACTAATCCATGGCAGGTACACATAACTGATGTCCAGCAGTTGGAATTGGTGCTGCGGACGTGTGGAGCGGCGTTTAAGTTTATAGGTCAAGCCCGCGTTAAATATATAGCGTGAGAACTCGTCGGGACGGTTCTGATAGTTGAAACTCAGGTTGATAGCCGGCGCATTTGGGAAAGCCAGTCCCGCTGCCGCTTTTGCTTCAATAGCACGACCACCGTTCTGCCGCCACTCATAACTGCCCCTTCCGCTCAGTGTGAACTCTTCCGCCCCTCGGAAAAGGTTGCGGTTGGTATAGCCTGCACCTACAGCAATGCCCCAATCCCCCGCAGAATATGTGCCTTCCACTTCGGCGGACACCGTGTTGAGTTTGCCGCGTGAGAGGACTATGTGGCAGTCCAACTCATCGGTAGATACCGGCTGGAAACTGATGTCCACATACTTGACGGGCGACAACCGGTTGAGGTTTGCATACGCTCGTTCAACGTGGTGCTCATTATACATTTCTCCGGGTTCTATCGGGCAACTACGCATCAGTACGCGTTCCCGCAGCAACTGTTTGCCTACCCATGTGAATACATATCCGTCGCGTGTGGATGTCTGCAGCACTTCCCCCTCCGGAATGTGGTCTGCATCGTAGTCAAGGTGAAAATAGATATGCGCAATTTTGTATTTACGGAACAGCATATCTTTCTCTGTGTCCGATAGTTTTTCCACATAGTCTTGCAGGCACATCTTGATACTCACTTGTTCTGTTCCCCGTGTGCTGTCGGCAATGTACTGAATCATCTCCTTGTCGAAATAGAAGCATCCTTTTCGCCGCATAGCACTCGCCACACGTTGCCGCTCTTGGTCCATGGTCTCTGCGTCGAACTGCATACCTTCGTGAATGAGTGACTTCCGCCGGTCTTGCGCTATCTCCTGCAGTTCCTGATTAGAAAAGAGGACAGAGTAATCACGAATAGTGTATGGTTCACGCGCAGTAACCATATAGGTGATATTCACTTTTTGCTTTTTGATACGCATAACGGTGTCCACAGAAGCGTGAAAATATCCGCGATTCTGCATAGCGCGCTGCAACTGGATTCGGCTGATGTCTGTTTGCTCCTGAGAGAAAATGACGGGTGGTTCCCCCATTTTATGCGCATTGCGTGCGAAGAAAGCATTGGCTTTCTTGGTTGTGTCTGTAGGAGCGGTGTTATAGATGTCGAGTTGCAGTTTCCAGAAGCCCAGTATCTCCGTGTTCTGCTTCTGCCGCAGGTAGTTAGTGAGGTCGGAAGTAGGTACTGTTTTGTCGTCTTCCATCTTGACTTGCGCTTTGTTCAGCAGGTACTCTCCTTCGGGGACGAACTTGGTGGTATTGCAGGAAAACATTGACAGGAGTACTCCTATCAACACACAATGCCCAATATGTATTCTCCGGTTGGTCTTCATTCCTTGGGGACAAGGGAAAATCTCTTTTAACCTGCAAAATTATAAAAAATCCGCGAAGTACACAATATCGCCATATAAAAACAGGGCAAGTTGATTCTATCCACTCGTTATCCACTCGTTATCCTCTCGTTATCCACCCGTAGAATAGTGTTTGACTTTATGCACTGAAAAGCATATCTCTATTATGTCTGTAGCCTGTCAGTAGCATAAGAAACCGAACATTTTTCGAACCACCTTCGAATCACCTCCGAATCACCTTCGAACCACCTCCGAACAAGAAGCGTGCGAAAACGATAGCACATATTTTCGGTGTAAATATCGGATATGTCAAAAAATAACATTTCATTTGTGTATGTTTGGAAAAAGTAGTACCTTTGCGGGCTGAAATACTGAAAATAAAACAACAAAGATATGGCAAAGAAAGACTTTAAGAAAGAAGACCAGAACTTGGAGAATGTACAAGAGGCGCTGACTACCAACGCAATGTGGATTGAGAAGAACCAAAAGGTTATTACATGGGTAGTGGTAGCCGTGGTGGCTGTGGTGCTCGGCATTATGGCAATCAATCAGTACGTCATCAAGCCGAAAGCCGCAGAGGCAAGCAACGAGAACGCCAAGGCTGTGGCTTACTTCATGCAAGGCGACTATGAGAAAGCACTCAACGGCGACGATGCCGAGTGCATTGGTTTTGAGCAGATTGCACAAGACTACAAGATGTATCAGGCAGGCAAGTTGGCTGCCCTCTATGCGGGTATCTGCTACTACCAGACAGGTGAGTACGAAGAGGCTGCCAAGTACCTGAAGAAGTTCTCGGCAGACGACCTGACCATCGACCCCGCTGCCAAACAACTGCTCGGTGACGCTTACGTACAGATGCAGGAGTATGACAAAGCCGTCAAGGCGTTTGAGGCAGCCGCTAAGTCGGGTAATGACCTCATTGCCCCGATGAGTCTGAAAAAGGCAGGTCTGGTTTACCTTGAGATGGGCAACAAGAAGGCTGCGCACAAGGCATTCTCGGCTGTGAAGGCTGACTACCCGATGTCGAACGAGGCACAGGATATAGAGAAATATATCGCGATTGCCGAGTAAGTTTTCGGGGAGTAAGGAATAAGGAGTAAGGAGAAAAGACTTATAACTAAAAGATAGTCAAACTATTATCAAGCCATTATGACGACAAACCTGTCGCAGTATAATGCGGACGAATTGCCTAACGCTGACGTGCTGAAACGTCAGCGTTACGCAATTATAGTAGCCGATTGGAACAGCGATGTTACATACCCTATGGCGCAAGGCGCGGTGGATACCCTGCTGAAATGCGGTGTGCAGGAGGAGAATATCCTTGTGCAACACGTTCCCGGAACCGTGGAACTGACATACGCAGCGGCAAAATTGATACGGGAGTCGTATGGGACGGCATGGGGCAATGGTAATGTGTGGGACGGTGGTTTGTTGACTCGTGATGCCTACAAGGCGATTATCGTGATTGGGTGCGTCATCAAGGGCGAGACACCGCACTTTGACTATGTGTGCCAGTCGGTGACGCAAGGCACGGCGATGCTCAATGCCAAGGGGCTGTGCCCCGTGATATTCAGCGTGCTGACGACACTCGACAAGCAACAGGCATTGGACCGTGCGGGAGGACGTCTCGGAAACAAAGGCGTGGAAGGGGCGGTTACGGCGGTGAGGATGGGGAACCTGCCGTAAGTAATAGTTAATAATTAATAGTTAATGGCATTATCGGATTACTTGTAATAAGTAATGGTTAATAGTTAATGGCGTTGACGGATTGATATGATTGCGGCATACTGCCGTAAGTAATAGGTAATGGTTAATAGTTAATGGCATTATCGGATTGCCAGTAATAAGTAATGGTTAATAGTTAATGGCGTTGACGGATTTAGATATTTTAAGGATTGAGAGCGGAAGGGGAGTTTTTGGGGAGTGTATGGGTTGCATAAGGGTTGCGTATCCCTTGCGTATCCCTTGCTGATGGGTAAGTACTTGAAACGACTTAATAAGAATTAAGAAACGAGGAAGATACGAGGGGCATTGAGAGACGAATAGAATCGGAAACGAGGATAAATGAAGGTCTATAAGTTTGGCGGAGCATCGGTGAAGGACGCAAACGGCGTACGGAACCTGCAACAAATCGTGGCTCAAGAGAGCGGCGACTTGGTGATTGTGGTATCCGCTATGGGCAAGACAACCAATGCGTTGGAAGCGATGCTGGCAGACCTTCTGGCGAATAAGGACGAGGAAGCACTCGAGAAATGGGAGGATATACTGAAGTTCCATTTCGGTATCATGGATGGGTTGGGCTTTTCCGATGAGTTGGGCAGTGAGGTGTGTGGAAAGTTGGGGGCATGGTGGCAACCGAGACAGTTGCGTGACGCAGGTGTGAAGCGCGTTTTCGGGAACCAGATTGGGGACGGAAGCGTGAACAGCAAGGTGGCGAATGTGTATGAAAGGGCATACGATGCGGTGGTGAGCATGGGGGAGCGTATGTCCACGACGATAGTGGCGGCGTACCTGCGGCAGTGCGGTATGGACGCGGTGCTGTGGGACATGACGCGGCTGCTGCGGACAGACGAGACGTTCCGCGAGGCGGTAGTGGATATGGACGCGTCGGAGAAGTTGATTCACAAGGCGTGGGACAAGATTGAGGGGCGGAAGATTGTGGTGGCGCAAGGCTTTATCGGCGGCACGGAAAAGGGCGAACCGACCACCTTGGGACGCGAAGGCAGCGACTACTCGGCGGCAATCATCGGCAATATATTAGGTGCGGAGTCGGTAACAATCTGGAAAGATGTGCCCGGGATTCTGAACGCCGACCCGCGGTTGGTGAGCGAGACCACGAAGATTGACGAACTGAGTTACAACGACGCCGTGGAGTTGGCGTACAGCGGTGCGCAGGTGATACACCCGAAGACCATACGGCCGCTGGAGAACAAGCATATCCCGCTGTATGTCAAGCCGTTTGGCAATGCGAAGGCGGCGGGGTCCATCATCAAAGATGAGGCGAAAGCCATCAGTGTGCCAGTGTATATCTGGCGCAAGAACCAAGTGCTGATAACCATGCGGGCAAAGGATTTCTCGTTTGTGTTGGAGGAGAGCCTAAGCCACATCTTTGCTATTATACACAGGTACCGGTTGCGGGTGTCGCTGATACAGTCGAGCGCGGTGACGATTTCGGTGTGCGTGGACAACACGCGGTACGTGCAGGCGGCGATAGAGGCGTTGCAGGATGACTACAAGGTGAGTTGGAACGAGGGGCTGAGCCTGCTGACCATACGCGGCACCACGCCCGAGATACTGCGGCGCGAGCAGGAGGGAAGGACGATTCTGCTGAGCCAGACCACCCGCAGAACGGCGCGCTTCGTGATAAAAGAAACCAATTTAATACAATGAATAACTACGTTAAACAGTACTTCACCGCCCGCTATTGGACGAATCTTCTGAAGGCCTTTGTGCAAGCATTAGGCACCAAAAAGTTCTGGAAAGAACTTGTGATGATGACCATCGGCATGCTCTTCGGGGCTGCCGCAGTGTATTATTTCTTGATGCCCAGCCACCTGATAGTGGGAACTATCTCGGGTCTGAGTATCGTGATAAACACCGTTTTGGGCGGTAACCCCGATACGTTCTCGTACTGGGTGATGGGTATCAACGCGTTCCTGCTGCTGTTGGCATTCCTGCTGATTGGCAATGAGTTCGGCGCAAAAACAGTCTATACGGCAATGATTCTGGGTCCGTTGACGCAGTTGTGGGACAGGATTTACCCCTATACCAACTTCACGCACAAGGTGATTGAGAACCCTGACATATTGGCGCAGTTGCAGGCAGGGCAGACGGTGTTGGACGCCAACGGCAACCCCTATCTGCTGAACCGCGCAGGGGAAGTGCTGGAACAGGTGAAAGACTCGGTGATGTCCGCAGGTATCGGTATGGGCGACGTGTGGTTCGACTTGATTTGCTTCGTGTTCATGCTGTCGGTATGCCAGGCGTTTGAGTTCCGCATCAACGCTTCGACGGGCGGTTTGGATATATTGGCAAAGATAATCAACAAATACCTGCACTTTGATATAGGTATGTCGGTAACTATCGGCGGCGCGCTGATATGCAGTACCGCGTTCTTAATCAATGACTTCCGTATGGTGGTGATTGGCTTGATTGGCACGTGGATCAATGGTGTGGTAGTGGACTACTTCACGGCTTCGCTGAACAAACGCAAGCGCGTATGTATCATCTCCAAGGACTACGACAAGATACGCCGCTATATCATCAACGACCTGCTGCGCGGGTGCTCGCTGTATAAGGTGTACGGCGGCTTTAGCAATGAGGAGCAGATAGAGATAGAGGCCCTGCTGACGCAGGACGAGTTCGCTGCCGTGATGGCATTTGTGCGCGACAACGACATCAAAGCGTTCATCACCGCAGGCAACTGCTCGGAGGTCTATGGCACGTGGATCAAGCACCGCAAACGCCACGGACACTTGGAAATAGACGAATAAAACTAATAGAAAGGAATATAATGATGAAACCAACGTTGTTTATTTTGGCTGCCGGTATGGGCAGTCGTTACGGCGGACTGAAACAGATAGACGGTCTGGGTCCGAATGGAGAGACGATAATGGACTATAGCGTGTTTGACGCGCTGCGGGCAGGCTTTGGCAAAGTTGTTTTTGTCATTCGTAAGGATTTTGAGGAGGACTTCCGCAGGGTGGTGCTCAGCAAGTACGAGAACCATGTGCCGTGCCACGTGTGCTACCAGTCGCTGGACAAGGTGCCCGAGGGCTATACCTACAACCCCGAGCGCACCAAGCCGTGGGGAACCAACCACGCAGTGCTGATGGGCAAAGACCTTATCAAAGAGCCGTTTATGGTGATTAACGCCGATGACTTCTATGGTAAGGAGAGTTTCGAGGTGATGGCTAAGTTCCTGCGCGATGCGGACGGCAAGCAGGGCGAATACTGCATGGCGGGCTATCGCGTGGGCAACACGCTGAGCGAGCACGGCAGTGTGAGCCGCGGTGTGTGTGCCACGGACAAATACGGATTCCTGACCGACGTGGTGGAGCGCACCTCCATAGAGTCGAAAGGCGGGCATATCTGCTATGTCGATGAGGACGGCAAGGACGTGGAGATACCGTTCAATACGCCCGTGAGCATGAATATGTGGGGTTTCACGCCGGAGTATTTCGAGTACACGGAGGAGGCATTCAAGCAGTTCTTGAAAGAGTACGGGCAGGAACTGAAGAAAGAGTTCTATATCCCGACGCTCGTCAATGACCTCATCAAGGCGGGTAAGGTGACATGCCAGGTGCTGGACACGCCTGCCAAGTGGTTCGGCGTGACCTACGCAGAGGACCGTCAGATGGTGGTGGATAAGATTCAAGCCCTTGTGAATGAGGGCGTTTACCCGAATAAATTGTTCTGATTATGGCACGGATATTGGTTACCGGCGGTACCGGATATATCGGTTCGCACACGGTAGTGGAACTGATGCAACAGGGCTATGATGTGGTCATTGTGGACAACCTGAGCAACTCCAACGAGGGCGTGCTGGACGGCATCACGGCTATCGTAAGACGCCGCCCCGAGTTCGAGAAAGTGGACTGCAATGACAAGGCTGCAATGGATGGCGTGTTTGCCAAATATCCCGACATTGTGGCGACAATCCATTTTGCGGCCAGCAAGGCAGTGGGCGAGTCGGTGGAGAAACCGCTGATGTACTACCGCAACAATATCGGGTCGTTGCTGACGCTGCTTGAGTTGATGAAGGCGCATGGTGTGCAGAATATCGTGTTCTCCAGTTCGTGCACGGTGTACGGGCAACCTACACCTGACCATTTGCCTGTGGACGAGACCGCGCCTATCCAGCCTGCGTTGTCGCCGTATGGCAACACCAAGCAGATAAACGAAGAGATTATTCGTGACGAGGCGCATGCCGACAAGAATTTGCATGCTATTCTGTTGCGCTACTTCAACCCGATAGGAGCGCACCCGTCGGCACTGATAGGTGAGTTGCCTAATGGCGTTCCTAACAACTTGTTGCCCTATATCACACAGACGGCAGCGGGCTTGCGCAAAGAACTGAAAGTATTCGGCGATGACTACAATACGCCCGACGGCTCGTGTATCCGCGACTATATCTACGTGGTGGACCTCGCGAAGGCGCATGTGAAGGCGGTAGAGCGTATGCTGCAAGGCAAGGCTTCGGAGCAGGTAGAGGTATTCAATCTCGGCACAGGACGCGGATTGAGCGTACTGGAGATTGTCAAGACATTCATACAGGTGACGGGCGTGAAGATTCCGTATCAGATTGTCGGTCGCCGCGAAGGAGACATCGAACAGGTATGGGCGAACCCCGAAAAAGCCAATAAGGTGCTGGGTTGGAAAGCCGAGACGCCTGTGGGCGATGTGCTGCTGAGTGCGTGGAACTGGGAGAAAAAACTGAGGTCGCTATGACATTGTACCCGCTAAAGTTCAAGCCGCAGTTGCTGCCCAAAGTGTGGGGCAGTGAGTCGTGGGAGGTGTCTTGCTACGGCGAGCATGTCTCCGAGGTCGAAAACGGTCAGTTGGCAGGCGATAGTCTGCAGGATTTGTTGGAGACTTATATGGCTGATTTGGTGGGTGATAGTGTATATGAGATATACGGCAGCCGTTTTCCGCTGTTGGCGAAGTTCATTGACGCGCAGGACGACTTGAGCGTGCAGGTACACCCCGATGACGAGACGGCTTACGACCGCCATCGCGAGTTGGGCAAGACAGAGATGTGGTATGTGGTGGATGCCGAAGAGGGAGGCTCACTGACGTTGGGTTTCTCGCGCGAAACGGATATGGACGAACTGCAGGAGGCGTTGGAGCAACATCGTGTGATGGATTTGCTGCAGCGTGTGCCAGTGAAGAGGGGGAATGTGATATTCCTGCCTGCAGGTACGGTGCATGCCATCAATCGCGGCGTGAAAGTGGCTGAGATACAGGAGTCCAGCGACATCACATACCGTATATATGACTACGAGCGTCCCGGATTGGACGGCAGGTTGCGCCCGTTGCACATCGAGGAGGCGATTGAGGTGATTGACTACACGGTGTGCGAACAGCCAAAAGTGCAGTATGAGCCTTCGGAGTTGGGTGCAGTAAACCTAATCAAAGACCCGCACTTTACGACTAACTTGCTGTGCTTCAATCGGGTAATTGAGCGCGACTATGCACCGTTGGACAGTTTCGTTATCTATATGTGTGTGGATGGCGAGGCTACTATCGAGGCAGCAGAGTGCGATGAACCGCCTCTGCATATCCGCAAAGGAGAGTCTGTTCTCGTTCCTGCGTGCTTGAATGATATCCGTTTAACCCCGATAAGCCCTACCAAGTTCTTGGAGATATACGTAGGAGCATAATTGCAGACGATATATGGCAAGGTGCAATGTACAATCGGTCATTGTGAATCGCAGTGTTCGTATCCTCAAGGGTAGGGTGCGGACGCTCGTTTTGTTGGTGGTTGGTTATATGTTGGTTAGTCTTTGCTCTTGTTCGCGTCTGGAGATGGATGGCAAACACAACCAGCGTGTCCTCGTGAAACAACAGCAACGCGCTATGGAAAAGACGCAAGAGGTCATCACCGCTATCCAAACCAACAATATCAACGCCCTGCATACGCTGTCTGAGCGCGATGACAATATCATGTTCTTCGTTTACAGGGGCAATGATGTAATCTATTGGTCGGATGCGTGGCTCAACTCTTCGGGACTGCCCTTCAAGCGCGTCTATGACCAATGGGTCTTCAAGCAGTGGAACAACGCCTATGGCATCTGCCGCCGCACGAAATATGACGACTATTTCGTGTTGGTCATTATCCCACTGAAGTACGACTATGCCATCACCAGCGAGCAACTGCAAAACAACTTTTTGGAGCCTTTCCGTGGCAACGACAACTGGACGCTGACTACTCACCAGGGCGACCGCGACCACTACTATCCGGTGTATTCCGACGACGGTTCGTTCCTCTTCTCTATCTGCGATATACCTGACAATGCGCCACATTCCATCAGTTCCTTTGCGGATCGCAGTTTCTCCTATCAATCCATTTTTACTTCCGCGCGCGAGGACAACACGTTGAACCTCAAACTGCAAATCTACTACTTCCTGACCATTGTACTCTTTGTCATTTTAGCGGCGGTTGCCATCTATTGGCTGGTGCGCTATCGGGGTTTCCGCAATATGCGCTTGGGTGGCAAATTCCAATTGGTGTTGGTGTCGTTGCTGTCGGTGGTCTTTATCTCTAACTTCATTCTCTCGGTTGTTTATATCCGCAAGATGTTTGTCACTCGGCAGGAGTATAGTCTCGAAAAAAAAGCCCAATACGTGCAGAATGCCCTGCAAAACCTCTATTTCTGGGATTTGGAGTTGTTGCCTGCCAATACCCCTTCGCTCAATGTGGACCTGCGTGACCTATGCTATGCCTATGAAACCGATATTCACGTCTATGACATGGACGGCATGCTGATAGGCAGTTCGTCGCCGCAACTCTTCGACCAAGGCATCCTCTCGCGTTATATCTCGCCTGAACCATTCTTCGGCAACTCCACCCGCGTGCAATCCGAGCATATAGGCGATGTCCGTTACCTGACCGCCTACACCGAGTTCTACAACGGAGGTTATGTGCAGATAGGTTATATCGCGTTGCCTTATTTCATTTCGCAAGACCAGGTGGATGCCAATGTGGACAACTATGTGGTATGGTTGCTGCCGCTCTATCTGGTCTTGCTGCTCCTTACTATATTGGTGATTTGGATAATAGCGCGTATCATTTCCACTTCGCTTTCCGCTATCAGCAAAAACCTGCAGAGTTATCGTTTGGGGGAGAAAGGCACGCATATCGACTATTTCTTCAACGACGAAGTAGGGGACCTGGTGCACCATTACAATGATATGATGGATGCTCTTGCCGAGTCTTCCGAGCGTCTTGCCCGTACCGAGCGCGAAGCCGCATGGAGGACCATGGCAAGGCAAGTGGCACACGAGATAAACAACAGTCTGACCCCTATGAAACTGACTTTGCAACAGATGCAACGCCTCAAAGGCACCGACCGCTTCGACCAATACTTCGACCGCTCCACTCGTGTGCTCATCGACCAGACCGACAACCTCAGCAACATCGCCTCATCGTTCTCTTCGTTTGCCAAAATGCCCGAAGTCAAGCCCACAGAAGTGGACATCGCACAGAAGTTGTCCTCGTGTATCGCATTGCTTAGCAGCAACTTGGACAATATCCCGTTGCGCTATATCGGTCCGAACAGTGGTGTCTTTGTCGTAGCCGATGCCGACCAAATCACGCAGGTTTTCACCAACATCATCCGCAATGCCACCCAAGCTATGGCGGGACGTGAGAACAGCGATGTTATCATTATTCTCAAGGAGTTGCCTGTCGAGCAGCAAACCGCCAAAGGGTTGGATCATGACAGCCGTTGGGTGGAAATATCTTTCTCCGACAATGGTCCCGGCATTGCTCCCGAAGTGCGCGACAAGGTCTTTGTGCCCAATTTCACCACCAAATCGACGGGCATGGGACTCGGACTTGCCATCTCCAAGAACATCGTGGAAGGCAGTGGCGGAAAAATATGTTTTCAAACATCTGAAAAAGGCACGACTTTCTTTGTATATCTCAGAAAAAAAGTGTAATTTTGCCGCCTGTTAGCGGATAGCAAAGTGTAAGCAAATTTGACTAACAACCGTATTAACCAAATACATTTAATTATTTAAACCATGAAGGTAGAAACAATTATGCAGCAACTTGCTGCGAAGCACCCGGGCGAAGCAGAATACCTGCAGGCAGTCCAGGAGGTACTCGAGTCCATCGAGCCAGTGTACAACCAGCATCCTGAGTTTGAGAAAGCCAAAATCGTAGAGCGTATGGTAGAGCCGGATCGTATCTTCACGTTCCGTGTTACTTGGGTGGACGACAAAGGCGAAGTACAGACCAACCTCGGCTATCGTGTACAGTTCAACTCGGCTATCGGTCCCTACAAAGGCGGACTCCGTTTCCACAAGGCTGTTACCCCGAGCATGCTGAAGTTCCTCGGCTTTGAGCAGACATTCAAAAACGCCCTCACTACGCTGCCTATGGGCGGTGCCAAGGGCGGTTCCGACTTTGACCCCGTTGGCAAATCCGACGCTGAAATCATGCGCTTCTGCCAGGCATTTATGCTGGAGTTGTGGCGTTGCATCGGTCCCGACCAGGATATTCCTGCAGGTGACGTAGGCGTAGGCGGTCGTGAAATCGGTTTCCTCAACGGTATGTATCAGAAGTTGGCTCGCCAATACCACACAGGTGTCCTCACCGGCAAGGGTATGACGTGGGGTGGTTCTATCCTTCGTCCCGAGGCTACCGGTTTCGGTGCTCTCTATTTCACACAGCACGTGCTCCACACCGCAGGTCACGACATCAAGGGCAAGACTGTGGCTCTCTCGGGCTTCGGCAACGTGGCATGGGGTGCTGCTATCAAGGCTAAGGAGTTGGGTGCCAAGGTGGTTGCTATCTCGGGTCCGGACGGCGTTTGCGCTATCCCTGAGGGTATCACCGACGAGATGATTGACTACATGCTCGTGATGCGTGCTTCCAACCGCAACAAGGTGCAGGATATGGCTGACAAGTTCCCCGCACAGGCTCATTTCACCGCAGGCAAGAAGGCTTGGTCGGTTAAGTGCGACATCGCTCTGCCTTGCGCTTTCCAGAACGAACTCAGCGAAGACGACGCCAAAGAGTTGGTGGCTAACGGCACATGGTGCTGCTGCGAGGTAAGCAACATGGGTTGCCAACCCGGTGCTATCCACTTCTTCCAGGCTCAACCGGGCTTCCTGTTTGCTCCGGGCAAGGCAGTGAACGCAGGTGGTGTGGCTACTTCGGGTCTCGAGATGACGCAGAACGCCGAGCACCTCAGTTGGACAGCCAAGGAGGTTGACGAGCGTCTCCACCACATCATGCAGTCTATCCACGAGCAGTGCGTTAAGTTCGGCACGCAACCCGACGGCAAGATTGACTATGTCAAGGGTGCTAACATCGCCGGCTTCATGAAGGTGGCTCAGGCTATGCTGGAGCAAGGGACTATCTAATCGTATCTATAATATATAAGGTATGTACACCGAGTTTCAAAAGCACCTGCAGGCTACCTTGCAAGACATCAAGGACGCAGGGCTTTACAAAAACGAACGTATCATCATCACGCCGCAATCCTCCGCCATCAAGGTGGAGGGCGGCAAAGATGTGATTAACTTCTGCGCCAATAACTATCTGGGCTTGGCTGATAACCGCGAACTCATTCAGGCGGCTAAGGACCGTATGGACTCGCGCGGATACGGCATGGCTTCGGTGCGTTTCATCTGCGGTACGCAGGACACCCACAAGCAACTCGAAAAGGCCATCTCCGATTTCTTCGGCACCGAGGACACCATCCTCTATGCGGCTTGTTTCGATGCCAACGGCGGTCTCTTCGAGCCTCTGCTCACCGACCAGGACGCTATCATCTCCGATGCCCTCAACCACGCCTCGATTATCGACGGTGTCCGCCTCTGCAAGGCAGTGCGCTATCGCTATGCCAATGGCGATATGGCTGACCTCGAGGAGCAACTCAAGAAGGCGCAGGCACAGCGTTTCCGCATCATCGCTACCGACGGTGTCTTCTCCATGGACGGCAATGTCTGCCCGCTGGATAAGATTTACGAGTTGGCTCAGAAGTACGATGCCATGGTCATGGTGGACGAGAGCCACTCGGCAGGTGTCGTAGGCAAGACGGGACACGGTGTTACCGAGCAGTTCAACCTCCGCGGCAAAATCGAGGTGCTCACGGGTACCCTTGGCAAGGCGTTTGGTGGCTCTGTAGGTGGTTTCACCACGGGTCGCAAGGAGATTATCGACCTTCTCCGTCAGCGCAGCCGCCCGTATCTGTTCTCCAACTCTATCCCGCCGATGATTGCGGCTGCAGGGTTGAAGACCTTCGAGATACTCACCCGCAGCAACGAACTGCAGGACCGCTTGCATGCCAACACCGACTACTTTGTCGGCAAGATGAAGGAAGCCGGCTTCGACATCAAACCCACACAGTCCGCCATCTGCGCAGTCATGCTCTACGACGCTCGCCTGAGCCAGGAGTTCGCTGCCGCTTTGCAGGATGAGGGCATCTATGTCACGGGCTTCTACTATCCTGTTGTGCCGCAGGGTCAGGCGCGTATCCGCGTCCAACTGTCGGCTGCGCACACGCGCGAGCAACTGGATAAGGGTGTTGCCGCTTTCGTCAAAGTGGGCAAAGCA
>CAKVBV010000015.1 GCA_934725535.1 uncultured Bacteroidales bacterium
TTGTTGTGGCGATAGATACAACTGCCGTTTATGATGATGGTAACTATTCTGATGACTATAAAGAAACTCCGGTATTTCCAAATGAATTTGAACAGCAGAAGAAATTTGGCGTGTGCGATAGTGATTTCGACCTTCTGACTTTCTGTTCGTCTGATGACAATAAAAGTGAATGGATTGATAAATACATTATGCGAATCGTATGCAATACAAACGACATAAATAATGTAAAAGATCAGCATCGCTTTAACTATCTTGCATCATACATATTTTTTCTCAATCTCCTTCGCAAATATGCAGACCTGCCGGACATCACTTTATATAAAGATAGGAATGTTGCCAAGATTACCAATGTGGATTTGGTGGTTGATGTGGGTAATTCAAAAACGACTGCACTATTGGTGGAAGAAAATGATTTTACCCGTACAAGAATGTTACGTCTCCAAAATTTTACTCAACCGCAATATGCATCCGACGATTCGTTTGATATGAATATCGCTTTCCAAAAAGCAGATTTCGGAGATATGGGATTGGAGAATACTACACAATTTTTATTTCCAAGTTTCATACGTCTGGGTGATGAGGCAAAGTACTTGATGTACAATGCCCGAAATGGTATGCTGACAAGTGAAAGACTATCTGTTTGCTCCAGCCCTAAACGCTATTTGTGGGACACAAAAAAGAGAAAATACGAGTGGGAATATGTTTTACTGACATCACAGGGTGACACCGATTATAATCCTGTTTGGATTGATGGAATATCCAACCAACTCAATGAGGACGGGACATTATCGGATAATGGTGCACAGGGTGATATGACTTTGTATTCACGCCGTTCATTGATGACTTTTTCTTTCTTGGAGATACTGGCACAAGCACGTATGCAAATCAATAGTCACGAGTTTCGTGATGAAATGGGGAATATCAATTCACCGCGTAAGATAGGTCGAATCATCATCACTTGCCCTACTGCTATGTCGCGAACTGAACAAATATCGCTACGCAAGTCGGCAGAAGAAGCCTTTGTATTGTTAGAGCGTTTTATTACTCAAACGAGCCATACTCTATTGGATTATAAAGAATTGTCGCGCAAGATAGAAATTGTGCCAAATGTGCAGGCTCTGAAGAATATGGAAGAACGGACTCAATGGACTTATGATGAGGCTACTTGTTCACAGTTTGTGTATCTATGTGCCGAAATAGCAGAACGATACAGAAATAACTGCGAAGAATACTTCAATCTGTATGGCAAAGTGAGGACTGACCTCAATGGTTATAACAGAAAGTCCCTCACTGTTGGTTCGCTTGATATTGGTGCTGGCACAACTGACTTGATGATATGTGCTTACGAATACTCTTCGGCTGGGCAAACTACCATTAAGCCCATACCGCTCTTTTGGGATAGTTTCTGTAATGCTGGTGATGATATGCTCAAAGCCTTCGTGCAGCAGATTATCATTGAAGGACCAAATGCTGCTGTTTGCAACCGCTTAAAGAAGATGGGGGTGACTAATGTCACACAGATGTTGGCAGACTTCTTCGGTGCTGACACTAATCGGATGACATTTAAGCAACGCCTGCTTCGCAAGGACTTTAATCTGCAAATATCTGTGCCTATTGCTCTTAAATACATTGATGCAGCACAGAAACAAGTCCATAAAACTACTTTCCATTGGAATGATATTTTTACTGATTTTCAGCCTAATGCCAACTTGTTGGATAAGTTCTATGAACATTTTGGCTTTCGCATTGAAGATGTGCTATGGGAGTACGATGAGAAAATAGTTAATGATATTATTGTTGCCCAGTTTGATGACCTGCTCAAAAAAGTGGCTGCGGCAATGAGTGCCTATCAGTGTGATATTATTATATTGTCAGGCCGTCCTACTTCCTTGAAACAAGTAGAAAACATATTTTTGAAATATTATCCCGTTTCGCCAAATCGACTGAAAGTACTCAACAATTACCGTGTAGGTCGTTGGTATCCTTTCCAAAATGGTGATGGCTATTTTACTAATCAGAAGTCCATCGTTGCTGTGGGGGCATTACTTGGTTATATCGCTTCCACACAGGGTGGTTTCCATGGTTTGTCAATCGACTTGTGCGAATTGCAAAAGCGACTACTGCCTACCACAGATTATTTCGGCGTACTCAATAGCGTAACCAATGCTATGACAGCGGCATTTATTTCTCCCCCAAATAATGCCGCTGACATACAAGTCAATGACTTGCCATTGAAGATTGGAACACGCCGGTTAGGTACGGCTTCGTATCCTGCTCGCTCGTTCTATCGTTTGGATTTTAATGATGAGGGAATAGAAAATCAATTACGCAAAAAAGGCTATGTGGATGGAGCAGATATGGCAAGCAAAGTGAGGGAGATAAAAGCCTCTATCCGACAACGTACACCACTTACTATGCATATCGTGCGTGAAGATTATATAATGGATAAGGAACAACTGATTTTGGAGTCCGTGGTTGATAAATATGGCGATGACGAAGGATTGCCGCTCAACTACTTCCTTTTACAGATTCAAAGCCTCAATGAGGACGAGTATTTTTGGCTTGATTCTGGAGCGTTTAACCTTTCTATCACAACCCTTTAATGCAAATCGTATGATACCAACAATAGATAAACAACTTGACAATTTGGCTCTTGCAATCAATTGGGTGAAAGTCAATCTCAAAGGTGAACGCCAACAGTCTGCATACGACATATTGGTAACGAAGCGTATTCAACTCCATAAAATTAAAACTGCCTTGCAGGAAAATCCTGCGGTAGTACTTTATGGTGAAAGCCAACAAGGTAAATCTTATTTAGTCAGTTCTTTGCTTTCTACTGAAGACTCTGCTTTCAAGGTGATTGATACGGATAATAATCAACAATATGACTTCATTACCAAAATCAATCCCATCGGTGCTGGAGCAGAATCTACCAGTGTTGTAACGCGCTTTTCTGTTCGTCCTGTTTCTGCCGTGGTCGGTTATCCTGTGAAGATAAAACTGCTTTCCGTTTCGGATATAGTTCTTATCTTGTGTGATACCTATTATAGCGATGTTAAAGACTATATCCAACCAATGAAAGAGGCAGAAATTCGTTTGGCCATTCAACAACTAAAAGAACGCATTTCTGTGCAAAAGACCAAACAGACTTGGGTTTGTGAGGACGATGTATTGCTTATGCAAGAGTATTTCAAGCAGCACTTCCATTCCCAGGCACCGTATATATTTGATGCGGATTATTTTCGTAGCGTCTCAAGGTTCATAGAGCAAGCCTCTATGAACGATTGGAGTGATATTTTCTCTATTCTTTGGAATAATAATCTGCAACTTACGGCACTATTTGATAACATCTTGCAACAATACAAGCAACTTCAGTTTGCAACCGAATTGTATGTTGGTTACGATGCTATCTTGCGTGATGGAGCGGCTATATTGGATGTCAAACGTCTTCATGAACTTTATGATTCTGAATGTGCAAAACTTGTTCCTGTAGTATCGCTGGATAATGGTATTCAAAACAAACACACCATGTCAGCCTCATACTTGTGTGCACTGACCGCTGAAGTGATATTGCAACTTCCCAAAAAGTTGGTGCAAACGAAAGCCTTTTTGCAGAGTTCTGATGTATTGGATTTCCCCGGTGCAAGGGCAAGATTGGATAAGAGAGAGGAAGATATTGTTGATAACACCCTCATACCACAAATGCTTTTGCGTGGCAAAGTGGCTTATCTATTCAATAAGTATTCCGACAGTTTGATGATAAATACATTGCTATTCTGTCATGGTAAGAAGCAGGCAGGACCGCGCTTTATGCCTGACTTGCTGAAAAAATGGATTGAATCTTTCGTCGGTATAGATGCAAATGCACGCCAACTATTTATGCAAAAAGCACAAATAGCACCGTTGTTTGTTATCGGAACAATGTTCAACCTCGATTTGCAGAAAGACCAAAATGATATTAGCGGTGAAATGAAATCGCTTACCGCTCGTTGGCAGCAAAGATTTGAAACGGTTTACCACAAAGAGTTGTTAGGTGAAGATTGCAAATGGTTAGATCGGTGGACACCACAAGAACCATTTAAAAACTTCTATCTCTTGCGTGATTTCTACTATTCATCGGAAGAACAAAACAACATATTCAAAGGTTGGACCCGTGATGGAGGAAAGGAATGTGAGGAAGTTATTCCTGAGAAATTTCCGAATTTCAGAGAAAAATTGAAGGAGAGTTTCTTGCAATACCCATTTGTGCAGCGGCATTTCGCTAATCCCGAAGAAGCATGGGATGAAGCCGCCTCAATGAATAAAGATGGATCGGGCTATATTATCCGCAATCTGACGATTGCTGCACAGAACATCAATGCTGCTCGTGAAGATAAGTTTCGGCGCGACCTTTCCGACATCAATGCTGCTATCATTGCCGAACTCACTAAATATCACCATGATGAGAACTCTGACGCTAATATGTTGCAGGCTAAGCGTTTGGCTGGTGAGGCACAAGCGGCATTAGATATTGCCTTTGGACGGGACCCATATTTCTTCGGAAAAATGATGCAACACCTTATTCTTAATGAAGGCGATGTATATCGTATTTTTCATGAGGAGTTTCAAAAGACTAATCTCACGCAGCAAAAAAAATTAGGCAAGTATGTCTATATCCGTATGAAAGCAGTGGGGTTGTCATCAAACAATACTTTTGAAACCAATTTGGATATTCTCGCTCACGCCTATGAAATGACCGCCGACGATTGCAGGCAATACTTTGAAAGTCGCGCCATTGATTTGCAAGAATTATTCTCTGACCCTGACAACGGAATGAAGAACATTTCTCAAACTCTTGCCGAATTGCTTGAAGACTATTGGTTCAATACATGGCTCCGCCAAATCAACTACAGTGCTCTTACGCAACTGTTGGATGAAACTACACTGATTGACATTCTTGATATGTTGCACGCTTTGTATGGCAAGTTGGGCATAACAAGACATATTGCGCAATCTATCCGTCGGTATGTGGATAAGTTCGGAACGAATGTTGATGAGATTCAGGAAATGATAGCCGATATGTGTGCCGAGATACTCAACAAGTTCGTATCTGATGTGGGTTACACCTATCTCAGCAATGATGCTGTTCAATCGCTCAAAGAGGCGAATGAAATGCAGAAACTCGGATTGAATTTCTCTTTTGAAGAACAGACGGAACAACTGATTACGCCTGCCAACATTGCATGGATATTCGATGCGATGGACGACTTGGATGCCATAAAAAATAATCTCGGCGACCGCTTGCAGTATGTCCCTGGCTTCAATAGCCGCAAACGCTGGAGCGAATTGCTGAAAATTGGCTTCATACAGACGCAAGATATCCCTAATTATGATATTGCGGCAAACAAGCAGTTAGGCGAAATAAAGAGTAAGTTTGAAACCATAAATCAATAAACTATATGCAACAAGTTAAAGGAAGTATTGCATTATGTTCTTCGCCTCGTTCGTCGGTGTGCGATGAGCAGGGAGTGGGGAAATATCCTATTTGGAACCGCTATAACCAACTTATAGAGATAATCAAAAAACATATTCCTGTGCGCTATCAATCGTTTTTGGCTCGCCCTGTAGTTGTTAAGGAACAAGATGGAGAACACTTGGTTTGGTATGCCGAAGCGGAAAAAGGGACATCTCCCAAGCGGTTAACGCAGTTAGTAGGAGCAGAACGGGTTAAATATCAGCAAATCAAAGCGGAAACGATAGCCGTATATAAATCTGCCATAGATAACTGCGAAGCATCAGGAGAAACTTCGGATGCGGAACATATCAGAAAGGCGATGAAGTATGTCGGAGATTTTGATGACTACTTCTATTGCTTTGGCGACAAGGTTGTAGTTGTTGTCTGGAGTATGCGACCGCGTTCAATTTCTGACCCTCAGAGTTGTATCATTGATAAACTCTTGCACCCAAGTGAAACATATACCGTTACTTTCGATTTGGGAGAGCACGGAATTTCTTCCTCACAATTGGAACTGCATAAACGCACTATAGATCAACCAATAGGCGCACACCAAGTGCCGCAAGTGGATGCAAAAGATGGTTACAAGTTCATCGGCTGGAACACAGAACCGCTTGGACATAAAGTAACGCATGACATTACTTTTATCGCTCAATACGAAAAACTTCCCTCACCAACTCCGCAACCGAACATCTACACCATTCGCTTTGAGGATGAGAATGGTAAAGAATTGTCGTTTTGCAAAATCAAAGAGGGCGAGATTATTCCTGATAATGTAATCCCTGTAGTACCAAACAAAGAGCATTACAAATTTGCGGGTTGGGGAAGCGACCTACAAGCACCTGTTCGTGAAGACCGTACCTATCATTTGCGTTATGACAAATTACCTCTCCCGTGGTGGAAACGCTTCGAAATATGGTGGCGTGGAACTGGCTGCCTAAAATGGTTACTCCGGCTGTTGCTGTTATTATTGCTATTATTGCTATTGCTCTTCTTATTGCAAAAGTGCAGAGGTAACGAAACTCCTAACCATATATCTCATTACGATGGCAATAATCCGTTTCTGCCAAGTACACCAACGCATGGTGATGCATATCAGCCTATTACTCCTGAAGACCCGGGCTTTGGTTTCTTGCCCGAAAAACCCAACAAGCCACTTCCCATTGATGATGGCGACTTGATTGATGACGAGGGGGGCTTCAGAAAAATAATTGCCAATCGCCTGAATGTGTTGCTGGATGATGACGACCTGACTATCAATCAATTTGCTACTGACTTTAAGGCTGTGTATGCTGGTGATGAATACCAAATCATTTATGCAGACCCTCTTATCAAACGCTTACAATTGCAAGTACCGTCAAACGAGCGTGTACAGATTAAGCAAGAAATAGTTGGCAAACTGCCTGAACAATACAACACAGAAAATACCTTTGTTTGGGATGAGGCTGTTATGACAGGTTCATTCGTCCCTAACGATAGTCGTATTAGTGAATGTTGGTATCATAATGCTATAAAGACATACGCTGCATGGGATATTACGATGGGTAACGAAGACATTGTTGTTGCAGTGGTTGATGATGGCTTTGCGCTTAATCATGAGGAGTTCAAAGATAAGGTGGTTAAGCCATATAATGTATTCACCCAATCGGATGATGTACATGAGTCGAAAGACAAACATGGTACTCATGTCGCAGGATTGGCAGTCGCTCTGGCTAATAACCAACGTGGTATTGCTGGTGTTGCTCCAAATTGCAAACTTATGCCCGTCAAAGTTTTTGATGACAAAGGGTACACAAGTACGATGTGTGTGTTAGATGGCGTTCTCTATGCTGTATACAACGGTGCAGATGTAGTCAACCTGTCACTTGGTATGATGATGAACGGACAACCGCCTGCCCCAATGCAGCAGGAACTAATCCGTAATTACTTCAAAGAAGAAGAAAGAGTCTGGAAAAAAGTGTTTTCAATTGCTAATCGCAACAATACTGCCATTGTTATTGCTGCAGGCAATGAAAACATTATGGCAGGCATAGAACCTATGCATCGCTCCGAAGATGTTATTGTGGTTGCAGCCGTTGGCGAGAATCATAATCCACTCTATGGTAAAACAAATTTTAGTAACTATGGCTCATACACAGATGTTTCTGCACCGGGATTAAATATCATGAGCACTGTTGGAAAAAACCAATATGAATCCATGTCTGGTACCAGTATGGCTGCACCTATTGTCGCAGGAGCAGTTGCACTCGTTAAAAGCGTTAATCGCCCTCTTTCTACTTCGCAGATACGAACCATATTGCAGGAAACAGGATTGGAAGTTAATGGCAATATCGGCAAACTCATTCAGTTGGATAAAGCACTTGAAAAGGCTCAAAATGCTGATGCTAATATAATGGATACACACCCCGAACCGACAACGGGTTCTGTTCAGGTTCTACTTGAATGGCATAACTATAATGACCTTGACCTCATTTGTCAAGACCCATTTGGAGATGTTGTGTGGTTCCAACAAAAAAAAATACCAAGTGGTGGTATGTTGGAAATTGATATGAATGCAGGTAATCAGTATTCTTCTTCACCAATAGAAAATATCTATTGGCGTGAAGCTGGTGCACCAAAAGGCGATTATAAGGTATGGGTTCTATACTATAAACGGCACGACACGCAGTATGCCACATCCGAATATAAGGTAACCGTGCGTTATGGTGATAAAGAACGCTCTTTCAAAGGTATTGCCCAAACAGAAGGAGAGATAATGACAATATGTGATTTTACACTTGAATAAACTAAATAGTAATACATTATGTACACAAAACAATCAAATTTTCCCATTGGATGGGTGTTAGCAATAGTATCGGCTATTGTAATCGGGCTGATTAAGTTCTTTAGTTTGAATTTTCGATATCTTGGAGAACGCACTGGTCCAAATATAATATGGGCTTGCGTTTATGCTTTACTGCTATTGGGGGTGGTAGCCGTGTTGGTTAAAGCAAAAAAGGTGTCTATTCCTCTTAATTTTAGGAAGGCTGCCATCGTAGAACTTTTTATGCTGGTTGTATATGCTGTCCTATTGATAGCAGGTGTTATATGCACCAATCATTTCTATGTAGTAATGAGTAGAAAGGACATTATCAAAGAAGAGGTGACAAAACAAATCAATCAGATTGATGGAATGTTTGATAGTTACGATAAGAATGTCGCGAATCGTGTTGCTGCGTATGATGCATATTTACAGCAAGTTGAAAATACAAAGAATTCTGATTATTCACAATACTGTGATGAAGGATTAGATGCGTGTAGTCGTGAGGATTTAGTAATATGCTTCACAGATCAAATTGCTTGTGGCGATGTCAAACAGTCTATCGCAAATTGGAAAAGCAATATGTTAAGTAAAACAGATGGCTTGGGGCTGATTACCCTTATGCCGCGTGTAAATGAAATAAATGAAAATCTTGAAAACACTCGGAATAGTCTTAAAGAGTTAGACCGAAAATCAGAGAAGGGACTAAATGGTTCACATTGGGATTATACGTTGACCACCAGCAATGATATTCTTGAGCATTTCAAATTCCAAAAGGGAGAACCACTCAGCCTATGGGCATTTGTTGTAATTATCATAGCAGCAATTATAATACTTTTACCATACATCGCAGCGGAACGTGATGGCAGACACAAGGGATTATTCTGGGAACTGACACATAGTCGCGAAGGTGTTTCGCACAAATCTGACAGTGCAATAACAGGGATATAATAACTTTTAGATATATAATTATGCTACTAACTAAAATACAAAAAGAGGGAATACTTGCCAATTTGTCATCTGTATTGGCAAGTCAAGATGGAATGGATACCGTTGCAAAAGCAGTACTCGAAAACGATATTACGATGTCCGAATTGCAGAATACAGGACAATTAACACCGCAGTACCAGAATATTTTGCAAAAGGCAATTGAACAATTAAAAGCTGTTGCCGCAGAAGATTCTCTTTGGCAACAAGCACAGACAAATAACGATATTGCAACATATCAAGAGTACCTAAACCAATATCCTGCGGGTAGGTATGCAGGAATGGCAAGCACCTTGATTGCTGGTTTGAAAGCACAACAACAAGCATCTCAAAAATATCAATATATTGAAGCGTTACGCCGCGATATCAATTCCTATAATACGACAATCTTAAATCATTATGGGGTAACTTGTGATGATATTATTGAAGCCGGAATTGAAATCCCGGATCGTATAAAGGATATATGGAGTGATGCAGAATTGAACCTTAGATTAGGGAATACTCCGGATTCCATACCGAAGGGAAGAACAGAAAGATATTTTTGGGGTGCACCGGGGTCTGGTAAAACTTGTACCCTTGCTGCGGTATTAAGTACTGCTAAAAAGCGCGGATATTTCAGTCCACAGCAAGGTTCCGGTCTGATGTATATGACCCAATTATCAAGTCTGTTTAGCGGTGGTGTGGCTACTCTTCCACCATCCACATCTGTTGAAGTTACGCAGGCATTATCTTTCAATCTGCGTGATGCAAACTTTACAGAACATCCTGTTTCCCTAATTGAAATATCCGGTGAGATATTCCAATGCTTTTCACAAGCCATTAATGGACAAGATATTCCGGATGACGGACACTTGACTGCTTACAAAAGTTTATTAGGTTTCTTGCGTTCCAAAGAAAATCCGAAGTATCATTTCTTTGTTATAGATGTGAACAACACAAAACGCGATGCCTTTGGTCTCGCACAAATGGACTACCTGACAAATGCCGCTTTGTTTTTCAATGATAATCAGATTTTCAATGACTCAACAGCAGGAATAAATATATTGGTTACCAAAAGCGACCTGTTAGGGCATACGCCGGATGAACGCAAATCAGAAGCAATACGCCTTCTAAAAGAAAACTATATAAATTTTGTAAACTCCCTAAAAACTATTGCCTGTCAGCATCATCTAATACGTAATATGAATGATATGATTTCTGTTATCCCTTTTACATTAGGTGAAGTGTATTTGCAAAACAAATGTATTTTCGACCCTGCAATGTCTGATGAGGTTATTAAAATATTACAGCAAAATGTTGCGCGTACTCATGTAACGAAACTCACACACTGGCTAAATCGGTAAAAGTATGGCATATATTATTGCACATGGAACTGTGAATGGTTATCGCAAGATAACGCAAGGGGCTCCTATTGGAACGGAACAAAAGGTATTGACCGATATTAGGGCAGAATTTGACAATACGCAAACTATGCTCGATAAACCATTTGGCTATTTGATACAAATGGCAGAAAAAGGCGTATGGTTAAGTATCGTAAAATTATTGTTTGATGGTGAGCGTTCCGGAAATGGAACAGGTTTTTGGGCATTTTCTGCGTTCCTCCCAAACAATCAAGTAGTTGAAGGGAAAGTAATTAAGCAAACATTAGAAAATCTTCTAACACACTATTTAACGGTAATTGGTGATGATTTTACAAAGAATATCGGTGTTGATTGGTCATTTTTGGAGCAGGCTACAGCTGATTTGGATAGTCACTGTAAAACACGTCGCAAACCTGCACCAACCAACTACAAAGAGGATAACATAGACAATAAGCAATATGCCTACGTAAATGTTAGTCCTGAGGAAGAAATTGCACAATATCTTGAAAAACCTTTTCAACCTGAATATGGAAAATATCGTGCTGTTTTTCTTGGTACGCATCTGCAAAATCCTGCTCACCTTGCAGCACAAAAGCCATTAGTTATTGATTTCGGTAATGAGGTATATGATATTATATGGCAAGGAGATGCAAAAAAATATCCCAACAATATGCATCTGCCGCAGTCAATCCGTAAGAACGAAATAGAAACTAAAACATTCGATTTCCACAGACAATGTTACACCACCAAGACAATCCGTTTTTCTGATGGTCGTAGAGACGATTCCAATGCAACAATTACTTTGAGCATCCCTGAATTGGAGCCTACTGAATATGTTGTACAATTTAGTATCAATTTTCCGGAAGCAGTCTCGTCAATAACTGCGACAAGAAGAACTGGCCGCACCTATCAGCAGCTAGATATTGTACCATCAGAAGATAAGCCTAGTCTTGTTTTTAAGGGAGAAGAGGCATTGTCAACTTGGCACGTATATTTCAAAACAACAGATAAGTTTGGTGATTATGAAATAGATATCGTACCATTTGAGACCAATGTTGGTACCATACCTAATGGAATAGGAATTACTCTACAAGAGTTGAGAACAGTATCATTGCAAATACAATTAGATGGCAAGGAATGTACTATTACAGAAAAGAGTAAGATTCAGAAATGTAATAAGAAACAATTGAAAACAAATAAAGGAAAATGTTCTTCAAACGGTAGAGAAATAGAAATAAGAGTTCCTAATAGACTCGATAGTAATCAGATATATTATGATAATGGGTCTGGTAGGAAACCTATTCCGCAAGATAGTGTTAGTGATAATGGTGAATATACGTTATACCGCATACGTTGTAATGGGCATCCTTCAAGAGACACATTTTCTTTTTACCTTGATAACAAAGAATTGCGTTGCCGGAAGGTTGATGATAATTGCATAGAAATTATAGGCACGCGCAACATCTTATCCATGGCATTAGATTGGCTTCGTAACTATTATCGTTATATTATCTACGGTTTTGTAGGATTGCTACTTGTTCTGTTTTTGAGCAGTCTAATACTTTTTTTTCTTGACAAATATGGATATGTTGATGTAAAACAATGGATACATATTAGTGAGCAAGAAAACGGCACCAGTATTGAAAATAGTGCAAATGACCGGCAAACAGCATCTATAGATTATTATGATTCTGTACGTTATGAATTAGATAGTGTCTATCAGATTCAGAAATCTCTATGGAATATGTCGGAGAACAAGCGTTTTTGTAAAAAATATCAAAATGAAGAATCAGAAAAGTTAAAAAACAACGATTCGATTGCGTATATGAGATTAAAGCAGTTATCGTGGTTATGGAGGACACGCGAAAAGATAGAAAATGGAGATTGGAATCATCTAATCACGTTTGTCAGAGATGGAAATGAAAAGTATGAATCGCAATGGAAAAAATATCAAACAGATGAAATTAGAGACTTGATTTTAGAGATGGTTTGTGCAGCCAACTCAGAAAGAAAAAAAACATTTGAGTCTGAAGTAAAAAGTGATTCTGATTTCAAAAATAAGAAATTCGAAGAAGTTTCTGAAATGTGGAGGAAATGCCAAAATCAGCCGCAATCTTCTACGGGTAAAACCTCACAACGTAATCATGGCGCAGAAAAAGTTCCCAAGCATTCTGGGAGCAAAGATAAACCTATTGAAGATGATGATAAAATAATAGTAAATTCTGAAAATTTCTAAAATTCAAAAATTATGAAATACTTAAAACTTATGATTGCGCTACTTGTTGTAGCGGCAGCAGGAGGTGGATTAACCTACTATTTCACTCGCCCGACAGCAAAAGGAGCTGTTGAACCAACAGGCTCTTCTGTTAGGCAGCAAACTGTTGCGAATGATATTGAAGAGCGAATAAAAGATGCTCCCAATAGTACATTCTTCCCATCTACTTATGATGACATATTGAAGAGAATAAACTTTTTCTTCGAAGATGAGCCATCTAATTTAAAGACACACACACTAATGCTACAGGGTGCTTACACACGGAAATTCGTAAATCAAGCAAATTATGTTTTTGATGGAAGCATCTGGGATAGTGGTAAAATTGGCATTATTTGCAAAGAAATGAATCGTTGTCTGGCCTTCTTCCCTGATGATAATGGACTTGACTCAATCGCACATATCCTCAAAGAATATGACAAATTAGTCAGATATAATGGTGAAATCAAGACCGCTTGCAGCCAACGCCCCAAATGTGAAACGAATCCTAATTACTTGTATATTGATGACGATTGGGATATCACAAAAACAAATGTGTTAATCAATTCAGTTCCAAATGTTACAAGCAAAGCCAAGAACTCGCCTACTTACCAACAAACTCGTAAGAAAAAAGTAGAAGAGCGTTTGAAAAATGCGCATAAGCAATTTATTGAAGATAAGATGACCATTGCAGAAAAAGAAGCAATCGGGTATAATTATAATTCTGCAAGAAAAAGTGATTACGACAAATTGGGTTCGAAACTATATGTAAACTTCCGGACCTATGCCTCACAATGGGGGGAAGCAAAAACTACTGTTTCTGCTTGGCAACAAAGAGTTGCAAGTTGGGAACAATATGTCATCCAAAAGACATCAACACATTAATACAGGGAGATACGAATATGATAAAAAAATGGTTATTGATAGCATTAGTTATAATGCCCATGGTTATTTTCGCACAGAGTGAAGATGACCAATGTGCATTTATTCAGGGAATGTATGAGAAAAAAGTAGAAGAAAGTGTTGTCCTTCGTGGAGAAATAAAACGACTGTATGAAGATTCTCTTAAACACGAAACCACTATCACAAATCTCCTGCAAGATACCGCAAAAATGGGTCAATCAATGCGTAATTGCGAACGACAATTGTCCGAAGCAAGACAGAATTTAAAGCAGACCAACACTATGCTTGCTCTATATCGCAATTTGAATGCGCAGATGCAAGAACAACTGAAAAGATGTGATGCGGAAAATGTCCAACGCAACGAAGATAGTATTCAGTCGCTCTGTCAGCGAACAGCCATACTTGAGGATAGTATTGCGCACCTAAGTAAACAACTCTCTGATAATTCAACAGCACTTCAAAAAAAGCAAATAGAGATAGAGAAACTAATGGCGGTTACTGCATATCTTGATGAACGATTTGCAAAGAAATCTGTTGATGTTCTGTATGAAACTACCGATACTAACGAATTAAACATGTGTGTCAATATATATAGCAAGTTAGGCAAGGAGTTGCCGGAGAATATCAAACTTACACTTGCTTGTTTCATCGCCGAAGATATCACAACAGAAAAGTATGATAAAGTGCGTATTGACCGAGCCATTGCGATATTGCCGCAAAACACCAAAGCAGGTAAAACTATTGCTAAACACCTACAAAATTACGGAACTGTCAATTCTGATGCCAATAAACTCTGGAATAAAATAAAAACAGAAGTTTGTTCAGAGGTAATACCTAATGATGACTTTACGCAGATACAGAAGAAACGGCAGATTTGGCAACGCACACAGAAGTTCCTGAATCAATATCCGACGCTCTCAACCGACTATCCCTATATTGCCGACCTCCTTCAATCTATGCTCCGCAAAATTTGGCTCAATGCCAACAACTTTAACACACTTCCCAATCCCTTTGAATAATCGTATGCAGGAAAAAATCAAAACACAACCCTTTGGCAGAACCTCAGCATAGTTGTTGTCTGTTGTTGACCGCCCCCCCCTCCATCGTTATATTATTGTCGTTGTGTGGAGGGGGCATGGGAATGTCGTTTTTGAAAAGAATATGGAGAAAGTGGTGAAAAACGGTGTTTGTTTGTAATACTGATTATCACCAACTTACAAAGAAAATGCAAAAATAATGCAGAAAAATTTGGATTTTCTCTGTTTTTGTATTATCTTTGTATCCGAATTTGGGATAGTAGTGTGATGTATAATGAAGTAGTGGAGTGTATAGTGAATAAGTTCGACACGTAAGGTTTCATAAGTTTTGTACTCGTGTTGAGGAACGTATGGAGGGGTGTAATTATCAAGTGGCAACAACAGTGTCGCTTAATAGTGTGTGCGTATAGGATTTAGGACAAAGGTTGTATAATTGAGAAAAAAGTAGTAATTTTGCGCGGATTTTGTGCGTTATGGAATATAGGGGCAGACCGGAAGAATAGAGATTGAAAATAGAAAGAATTAACAATTAATATAACAAACATCATGCAACAAATCAAACTGAAACGTGGTTTGGACATACCGTTTGATGGAGTTGCGGCACAGACGCTCGGCAGCGTCAACCGCCCGCAAGTCTATCATATCGTGCCCGACCATTTCGCAGGCGTGACACCCAAACTGATGGTGCACGAAGGCGACAGCGTGAAAGCAGGTTCGCCCCTGTTTCACGACAAGGCATTTGAGCAGATGCTGTTCACATCGCCCGTGAGCGGAAAAGTGGTAGCCATCGTTCGTGGCGACCGCCGCAAGGTGATGTCAATAGACATCGAAGCCGATGCCGGCATTGCGTATGAGACGTTTGACGTGAAGCAGGACGTGAAGTCGCTCTTGCTGCAGTCGGGTCTGTGGTGCTTAATCAAGCAACGCCCGTACGACTGCATCGCAATGCCGACCAAACAGCCGAAAGCCGTCTTCATCTCGACATTTGACAGCGCACCTGTGGCACCCGACTACGAATGGGTGCTGAAAGGGCATCTGGCAGAACTGCAGGCGGCAGTGAGTGCGCTGGGCACCATCGCGCCTGTGTATGTGGGCATTCGCGGAGGCGCCAAGGCTATGGAATTCCGCGAGTTGAAGGGCTGCACCCTGTATGAGGTGTACGGTCCGCACCCCGCAGGCAACGTGGGCGTGCAGATTAACCACATCGCGCCGATTGCCAAAGGTGAGACGGTTTGGACGATTAACATCCAAGACCTCAGCCTGATTGGACGTCTGCTGACCAAAGGCATTGTGGACATGCAGAAGAAAGTGGCTCTGACGGGTCCGCTGGCATCGGGCGCACAGTACTACAACGTGCTGCCGGGTATGCCCGTGACGGCTGTATTCAAGAGCAACGTGATGACGGGTGAGCCTGTGCGCTATGTGGCAGGCAACGTGCTGAGCGGTCACCAAGTGGGGTTGGACGAGATGATTAGCATCTACGACAACCAGTTCACCGTATTGGACGAAGGTACCGAAAACCATGAGTTTATGGGTTGGATGATGCCGCGTTTCGATGAGTTCAACGCCGGTTGTACCGACCCCGCCAAGATGTTCGACTGCGCCTTTACACGTTGGCTGTTCGGCAAGAAGCATTATGAGTGGGACGCTCGTCTGAAGGGTGGTCGCCGTGCCATCATCGTGAGCGGTCAGTACGACAAAGTGTTCCCGATGGACATCTATCCCGAGTACCTGATAAAGGCAATGATTGCGGGTAACATCGACAAGATGGAAGCCCTCGGCGTGTATGAGGTGGCTCCCGAAGACTTCGCGCTTTGCGAGTATGTCTGCACCTCGAAAATGCCGCTTCAGGCAATTGTAAGAACCGCATTGGATAACCTAAAAAAGGAGATTGAGTGATGTTTAAGGGATTATATAAAATGATGGAGAAACTTCGTCCTACTTTCGACGAAGGCGGCAAGTTGCACGCACTCCACTCGTTGTTCGACGGTTTTGACACGTTCCTGTTTACCCCGAACACGACTTCAAAGCGCATTGGCACACAAATCCACGACGGTTCGGACTCCAAACGCACGATGATTCTCGTGGTTTTGGCACTCGTTCCCGCCATGCTGTTCGGTATGTTCAATGTCGGTTACCAGCACCTGCTGGCTACGGGCGAGTTGGTACGCGGAGCCATGACCTGCGCTCTGTGGTGGAAAGCATTCGGCTTCGGGTTCTTGGCTGTACTGCCTTATATCATAGTCAGTTATGCAGTCGGACTTGGTATCGAGTTTACGGTGGCACAATGGAAGAAAGAAGAGATTCAAGAGGGTTTTCTCGTTACGGGTTTCATCATTCCGCTGATTGTGCCTATCAACACTCCGCTGTGGATGGTGGCTATTGCTACTGCTTTTGCGGTGATTTTCGCCAAAGAGGTATTCGGCGGTACGGGTTACAACATCTTCAATGTGGCTCTCATCACGCGCGCGTTCCTGTTCTTTGCATACCCGACACACATGACGGGTGACGCAGCCTTTGTCCGCACCGGCGGCACTTGGGGCTGGGACGGCGGCAAGACCATTGTGGACGGCTTCTCGGGCGCAACGCCTCTGACGCAGATTGCCACCACAGCCGATACCCATCTGATGCCCGTGGATTTCTGGACGGCTTTCAACGGTTTGATACCCGGTTCGGTGGGTGAGACCTGCTGCTGGGCTATCCTGCTCGGCGCGCTGTTGCTGCTGACGACGGGTGTGGCTTCGTGGAAGACGATGCTCAGTATCTTCGTGGGCGGCGGACTGACCGCGTGGTTGTTCAACGTGTGCGGTCCTGATACGGCTGCGGCGCACTTCCCGTGGTATATGCACCTTGTAACAGGCGGTTTCGCTTTCGGTGCCGTGTTTATGGCTACCGACCCCGTGACATCGGCTCGTACGGAGTGCGGCAAGTGGATTTACGGTTTCCTCATCGGTTTCATGGCAGTGCTTATCCGTGTGCTCAACCCGGGTTACCCCGAGGGTATGATGCTCGCAATCCTGCTGATGAACGCCTTTGCGCCGCTCATCGACTGGTGCGTGGTACAAGTGAATATCAACCGCCGTGCAAAACGAGTAAGCAAATAAGTAGGTATTTGCGATGGAATACAAAGATAGAATAGTAACATTGTTTAGTTGGCATATTGTGCCTTCTGCTATACTTTTTGTGATTGCAGTACTTTGTGTATTTCTACTACATAGTTCTTCTATGGTGACAACATTTAGTACCGTCTATCTTGGATCAACTCTTATTTACCGATATATGGTGAAGTGTGGAGCGTACAAGATAGGAGACACAGAACGTAAACAACAATCCACGCTAGTAACCGTTTTTGGTATAGAGATGATACTTTGTACTGTGACTATGGGGTTACTTGTTTGGGAATATGCTATGTTTATCCCTCAAACAGGAAAACTGTTTACGGCTTTAGCGATAGTATTAGCAGGTGCTATAGCAACGTTGACATATACTATCAAAGTACTTAAAATAAATAATAATAAATAATATGGCACAGAAGAAATTTGTATGCTCCGTATGTGGCTATGTCCACGTCGGCGACAAAGCACCTGACGTATGCCCGCAGTGCAAGCAACCCGGCACCGCCTTCAAGGAGGAGAAGAAGGGGCTTGACACCAATAGCAACGTCTATACCATCGTCTATGCAACGGTGATTGTGGTCATCGTGGCTGTGCTGTTGGCATTGGTGAGCCAGTTGCTCAGTCCGCGCCAACAGGCAAATGCCCTGCTCGACCAGCAAAAGCAGATTCTGGTAGCCCTCAATCAGGACTACTCGAACACCGACCCTGCACAGATGTACCGCACATTGGTGAACGATACCATATACGTAGGCGAGAACCAACTCCCCGTATATGTAGCGAACATCGATGGCGCAACCAAGTATGTATTCAAACTCCATGGCAACGGTCTGTGGGGTGGCATAGGTGGCTACTTGGCATTGAACGATGACAAGAACACCATCTTCGGTATCAACTTCAACCACGAGAGCGAGACCCCTGGTCTGGGTGCTGAAATCGTGACCGCCAAGTTCCGCAACCAGTTCAACGGCAAGCACATACGCAACGCCGCAGGTGAGGTGAAATCGGTGGCAGTGATGAAAGCCGGCAAGATGGCTGAGGGACAAGAGCAAGTGGACGCCATTTCAGGTGCAACCATCACCTGCACGGGTGTGAGCGACATGCTCCGCAACAACCTTGCCGAGTATGCCGAGTTCCTGAATGATGTCCCCGAAACAACCCAACCCCAACCGGTTATCATCGTGGATGAGGTGGTCTTCGAGGGCGACATGAACGCGATTGATGTAGATGAGATTGCTGCCATGGAGGTCATCAAGGACATGGCTGTGATAGAAGAAATGGAAGCATTAGCCGGCTACAGCCACGAGGATTTGCAGAATGGAGTTGTTGTAATCACTACAAGAAAGGAGAAATAGTCGTATGTTATCACAAAAGACAAAAGAGGTCTTTCTCGGTCCTCTGAATAAGAACAACCCTGTGGTTGTGCAAATCTTGGGTATCTGTTCGGCACTCGCCGTGACGGTACAACTCAAGCCCGCATTGGTGATGGGTATCGCGGTAACAATCATCGTGGCTATGTCCAACGTGGTTATCTCGCTGATGCGCAAGACTATCCCGATGCGTATCCGTATTATTGTCCAACTGGTCGTTGTGGCGGCGTTGGTTACGCTCGTGAGCGAGGTGCTGAAAGCCTTTGCCTATGACGTGGCTATGCAGTTGAGCGTCTATATCGGACTTATTATTACCAACTGTATCTTGATGGGACGTCTTGAGGCATTCGCCATGACCAACAATGTCAAGGACTCGTTCCTCGATGGTCTCGGCAACGGCTTTGGCTATGCTATCATCTTGGTAATCATCGCTTTCGTACGTGAGTTGCTCGGTGCCGGCACACTGCTCGGCTTCCGCATTATCCCTGAGAGTTGGTATGTTGCCAACGGTGGTTGCTACGAGAACTGCGGTATGATGATGATGCCTGCAATGGCTCTGATTCTGGTAGGTTGTATTATATGGGCGCACCGCTCAATCAATAAGGAGGAGAAGTAATATGGAACATGCATTAAGTCTATTTGTTCGCAGCATCTTTGCTGACAACATGATTTTCGCATACTTCCTGGGTATGTGTTCATACTTGGCAGTATCGAAAGACGTTAAAACGAGTGCAGGTTTGGGCGTGGCTGTTACGTTTGTGCTGACTATCACGCTGCCTGTCAACTACTTGCTGCAGGTTTATGTGCTCAATCCTCTGAACATAGGGTACCTGTCGTTTATCCTGTTTATCGCTGTTATTGCGGCTATCACACAGTTGGTGGAGATGGTGGTGGAGAAATACTCGCCGTCGCTCTACTCGTCGCTGGGTATCTTCCTGCCACTGATTGCCGTCAACTGCGCCATTATGGGCGGCTCGCTCTTTATGCAGCAGCGTATTCTGCTCGACCCTGAGAACGTGAAGGCTATTGCCAATCTCGGCGATGCATTTGCGTACGCTATCGGTTCGGGTTTGGGCTGGATGCTGGCTATTGTCTGCCTCGCAGGTATTCGTGAGAAGATGGAGTACAACGATGTGCCGAAACCGCTACAGGGATTGGGTATCACCTTTATCACTGTAGGTCTGATGGCTATGGCATTTATGTGCTTCTCAGGTCTTAACATCTAATAGGAGGAAAATAGAATATGAATATTATGGCTATATTAACTGCAGTAGGCGTCTTCTTGGCGGTGATACTGCTGCTTGTAATCATCCTATTGGTTGCAAAGAAGTACCTTGTGGCTTCAGGTAACGTGAAGATTACCATCAACGGCGACAAGGTCTATGAGGTACCCGCAGGCGGTACGTTGCTCAATACACTTGCAGAAGCAGGCGTCCACCTGCCTTCCGCTTGTGGTGGCAAGGGCTCGTGCGGTCAGTGCAAGTGCCAAGTACTTGAGGGCGGCGGCGAGATACTGCCCACCGAGACCGTTCACTTTACCCGCAAACAGCAGAAAGACCATTGGCGTCTCGGCTGTCAAGTCAAGGTAAAGAACGACATCTCTATGAAGGTATCGGAGTCCGTTCTCGGTGTCAAGGAATGGGAATGTACCGTTGTCTCCAACAAGAACGTGGCAACCTTTATCAAGGAGTTCAAGGTGGCATTGCCCAAGGGCGAACACATGGACTTCCTCCCCGGCTCGTATGCGCAGATTAAGATACCTGCTTACGACATCTACTACAAGGACTTTGACCGCTCTTTGATAGGGGACTTGTACATTCCCGCATGGGAGAAGTTCGGCTTGTTCAAACTGCATCAGAAGAACACCGAACCGACTATCCGTGCATACTCTATGGCCAACTATCCCGACGAGGGCGACATCATCACACTGACCGTCCGTATCGCCACTCCGCCATTCAAGCCGAAAGACCAGTGCCCCAACGGACCGGAGTTTATGGATGTGCCTTGCGGTATCGCATCAACCTATATCTTCTCGCTCAAGCCGGGCGACAAGGTAACGATGTCGGGTCCTTATGGCGATTTCCATCCGGTCTTCGACAGCAAGAAAGAGATGATTTGGGTAGGTGGTGGTGCCGGTATGGCTCCTCTGCGTGCACAGATTATGTATATGCTCAAGACCCTCAATACACGCGACCGCGAGATGCACTATTTCTATGGCGCACGCGCTATCGACGAGGTGTTCTTCCTGAACGACTTCCTCGAGTTGGAAAAGGAGTACCCGAACTTCCATTTCCACTTGGCACTCGACCGTCCAGACCCCAAGGCGGACGCTATGGGCGTGAAGTACACGCCGGGCTTCATTGCTCCGGTGATGGGCGACACCTATCTCAAGCAGCATGACGCTCCCGAGGACATCGAGTACTACCTCTGCGGTCCTCCGATGATGGCAAAGACGGTGCTTGACCTGCTCCACTCGCTCGGCGTAAGCGACGAGGATATCCGCTTCGATAACTTCGGAGGATAAAGATACCGAAGTATAAAATAAAAGAGACTGCCTTTTTGTGTGGGCAGTCTCTTTTTTATTCGTTATGGAATAGGAATTACCAAGGATTATTGAAAACTGCTGAATAATAAAGTAGGGAGGACGAATGAGATATGTACTCATAAGTGGTAGTTCTTCTATCTTCTTTCCATCCACCCGCTATCCTCCCGTTATCCACTCGCTATCCACTCGTAGAAAGGATGTGCCTAAATCGGCAGTGTAACGAAGGGAAATGTTGGGAATATAGGGGGATATATCTCTGTAAGTCTGTATGACGATGCGAGCCGCGTCGTCCCCTATACAGAGCATTGTTTTAATGCGGTTTCCCTGATGTTAGGGGATGAAATTTTGATATTTAAGAAAGTATTTGTAACTTTGCAGCGGAAATAATAACAAAAATATAGAGCCTATGTAACAGAACAGCAATTTAGTTGCACAACATATAAAGATAGCGTTATCTTTATCTCTCACGTTTCTGAAATCGCCAATTTTATTTAACGTCAATGAGAAGTAAAGCTCAGCGCTCACTCGTAGAGAGTGGGCTTTGCTTTGTAGATTCATTGACAATGGTGTTTGGCGATACCGAGAAACGTGGATTAAAAAAGTTTAGTCCACTTTTTTGTGCCTTGTCAAACAACGGGCTATTTTCAAAACGGAGGATGCTGAAAATCCGATAAAGAGTAGGCAAAGCAAAACCATTTAATTTATGAGAACAAAGACATTAAAGATATTGATGATACCTATGTTGCTAATGATAGCATTATCAGCATGTGATGACGAACCAACCTCCAACCTACCGAAAGCCCCTACCGGTTTGAGTGCATACGCTGACGGATTGGTCGTATATTTGTCATGGAACGCTGTTAGCAATGCCGATTCCTATAAAGTGTATTACTCTACAGATGGCGCGACTTACAATGCTATAAATAGTATCACAACCGAAACCCAATTTGCTGTTCAAACATATACAGCCGGTACATACCATTTTGTCGTAACGGCAGCCAATGACTATGGAGAAAGTTCCAAGAGTTCGAGTGTGAGTTGCTATTGTACAGATGACGGCAACGGGGAGAACCCAGGCGGCGAAGACGATCCGGGTAACGACAGTTCAGTTCCCAGTGCACCCAGAGGATTGAGTGCCAGCGCAGATGGAATGACTGCATATTTATCATGGTATAGTGTTAGCAATGCCAATTACTATACGGTATATTGTTCTTATGGTGGCTCCTCTTATACTTCATTGGGTTCTACATACGAGACATCCGTTTCATTGAATGCTAACAAGTCCGGTACGTTCTCTTTCAAGGTCTCAGCAAGCAATGACTACGGAGAGGGTCCCTTAAGTTCGGCGGCAAGTTGCTACTGCTCGGAGAATGGTGGCGGTGGCGGCGGAGACAACCCCGGCGGCGGAAACGAGGGGACTGCTCCATCGGCTCCCACAGGACTGACTGCAGAAAAGGACGGACCGACAACTTATCCTTCCGTGATATTGCGTTGGGATGCGGTAAGTGATGCGACATCGTATATCATTTATAGGAGTACGAGTGCTTATGGCACATATAGCCAGATTGGTACTGCAAATTACAGTGCATATAGTGATGATAATCCCAAAGACGGAACGAACTACTATAAGGTTAAGGCAAAGAATGCTTACGGGACAAGTGATTACAGCGATTATGCAAGTGTTTCAATAGACAGAAATGCCGTTTCTCCTTGTCCTCCAACATCTTTGAAAGGGTCTGTGTCGGGATATAATATCACTATGAGATGGACACTCTCTAATAACTCGGGGTGCGGAAAGCCGACCAAGATTACCGTGCGTGTATATGAGCCATATCAAGATGCAGGTTGGTTTGATAAAGATGTACTTTCGGGAAGTGCGACCTCTTATACCTTTAAATATCCTGCTTATCAAGATGCTGATGGGTATGTTAGGATGGGTATTATACTTGAGAATGATTATGGCACAGGTAGCAAAATGCTTATATATGATGCCAACAATAAGAAATTCTTGAATAATTAGTCGAAGCATTATCTTTTATGAGGTTGCCTAATAATGTGTAGGCAATCTCTTTTTGTACTATTTTGACGACGCGAGCCGCGTCGTCCCCCACTCTCAAGCAAAAGGCTGCCTACGTTTGTTAGACAGTCTCTTTGCATTTATCTGCTGTACAATTAGTTACAAAAGAAAAGTAACAGAAAGTAGCAAAAACTACCAAATCGCACCCAATCGCGCCGGAAAGTACCAAAAAGTAACAATAACGCTCAACGCTCTCTGTAAATGTAGTACCTTTGCATCGTGATTCAAGGTGTTGAATCCGGTAGGCTGCATACGTAAGCAGCCCGTGATCTTTGACGTACGAATACTGCCCGAGAGGGTAGTGGAGGGAGTCTCGGCTCCCTCTTCGGAGGCAAAGGTGCCTCTGAGAAAACGAGGACAACATAAGGGGTGCAAAAAAGATACTGCCCTCTACTTGCCTGCAATGAAAGCGGGGTCAAGGTAGGTCTTCTCGATGGCATCAATGCCCGCAATCTCTTCAGGGGTGAGGTTGCGCGCATGATTGCAGAGTGTATTGCCGAAATAAGCGGCGATGTTCTCGATACTCTGCATAGCCGCAGCATTGGTGTGCTCCGCGAAGTCGGGAATCTCATTGCGCAGGTCCACCAGATTGCCCACACGCTGGCGCACCGACTGCACACCGTGCTTGGCGAGTTTCTCCTTGGAAGGGGTGATGGCTTGTTGGAGGGCACCGAAATCCACGTTGTAGAGCAACGTACCGTGGACGATAGTGCCCGTCGGCAGCGCGTAGCAGGCATTACCTGACACCTTATGTCCGTCTATCAGGATGTCGTTATGCTCCGACTTCACCGCAGGGAAGCCCAACCCGCGCAGTGCCTCAGACATCATATCCAGGTAACGTTGGAACACCTGTTCGCTGTGCGTGTCGGGCGTGATGTAACTCAGCATCAGGTTGCCACGGTCGGCATACACGCACCCTCCCCCACTCTTGCGGCGATAGGTTGCCACGCCGTGTTCGCGGCAGAAAGGGAGATTCACCTCGTCCTCCATCACCTGATGGCGACCGAAGATGACGGTGGGAGAGACTATCCAACTGAAAAAGACCGACTCTGACTCCCCTTGCCCCCTCAAGGAGGGGGTACTATCAGTATCGGAGATATGCTGGGCTATGTACTCCTCCATAGCGAGGTACCAAACAAGACGTTTGTTTTCGGGTGATAAGATGTGAAGCATGATATTATTTACGATTTACGAATTTACGATGTACGATTTATTGGGTGATTTTAGGTAATTGATATATTTATGTCTGCCACGGACGATAGTTGCAATTCCTCATTCATAATTAAACACGGGTTCCGGCAGGTCTCGTCCTTGGCAGAAGCGGTGCGTGATTTGGCGGTCATCACCGAGATAGACATACCGCTCCAACCGCTGCAGCAGGGTGTAGGGTTTCATACCGTGTGCCGTATCCACTGCATTGAGCGAACTATCGTCAATCACCAGTGCATCAAAGGCGTAACCTTCAGCGATAGCTCCCACACGACTGAAGCCTGTCCGAGTTGCCATAAAGAATGCCTCCGAGAGAGTGAGGAATGCCATTTTTCCTTCACTGCGTGCATACTGCAACTTGCTCATCTGCAACGCATACTGCATCACGCGGAACATACTGAGATGGTGTCCGCCCGATATATCACTGCCCAAAGAAACGGGAATATCGTGTTGCAGGAACGTGCGCACGGGCGCAATACCCGAACCGAGGTTGCAGTTCGAGGTCGGGCAATGCACCACCATCACATTGTTGCGCTGCATCAGTTCCAATTCCTCGCCATCGGTGTAGCAGCAGTGCGCCATCAGCGTAGGTGTCTGCCCAAACAATCCATAGCGTTTGTAAGCATCGCCGTAACAGGTACTCTCAGGTTCAAGTTCGCGCACCCATGCTATCTCCGAGCGGTTCTCACTGAGGTGCGACTGCACCGGCATACCCGTCTGCTGTGCCATTTGTCCTATGATTTTCAGCAGGTCGGGCGAACAGGAAGGGATGAAACGCGGTGTCAGAATCGGATTGACCAGCGGGTACTCATTGGTTGCCATAGTAAACTGAATCATCTCCTGCGCATAACGCTGATAGGGTACTTGCAGTTTCTTCGGGCAGTTCCTGTCCATGGCTACAAGACCGACATTGCCGCCCAAGCCCGCCTCGTCGAGGAGGTGGCAGAGCAGGAGCGAAGAGGGGGCGTCGCTCGTGGCAAACACCGACGCACGCATCGTGCCATTGAGCCACAAGTCATGCACAAACCGCGTATAGACCGCGTAGGCATAGTGCATATCCTTGAAACGCATCTCTTCGGGGAATGTGTAATTGTTCAGCCATGGGATGAGTTCCTCGTCCATAGCAATGCCCATATTGCGGTACTGCGGCGCATGCACATGCATATCATTCATCGCAGGTATGAGCAACGAGTCCCCGAAGTCCGTAACAGACACACCCGTGTACTTGGCAGGAACGGTCTTGCCCACATAAGCAATAACGCCATCGTCGTCCACTACCGCATAGCCGCCCTCAAGCACCTTAAAGGCTTGTGGTGAAGGTGTATAGAGGATATTTGCTTTGTAGATATTCATAGTCAGTCAGTGGTAGGTAATTTCTTCTTTTTGTAGAACGGCACCAGCACAAAGTAGTTGATGATACCCGCCAGCACGATGGCAAAGATGCCTGATAGTTCTTCCGACAGACCTATATATATAATAAGGTGCAGGAACGCCAGTTGCAGCAGGTAGTTCACCCCGCGTCCTAACAAGAACCCGCCCGCATTCTTGATGTTCGGGTGTGTGCCAAAGGTGTAGAAACTGGTCAGCAGATAGTTGCTAATCATCTCTATCACAAACCCTATCGTGAACGCCAGTGTTACGCGGATACTCAATTCGGGGCAACAGTAATCAAACAATGCCAGAAAACCGTAGTAGATACCATACTGCAGTGCCGTTCCGAATGCACCAACGCACACGAAACGAACTGCAGAACGATATTTCTCCGGCAAATGCCGCGTCAATGTCTTCAAATAATTACGAATTATGAATGAAGAATTATGAATTATTACCTTGGCGTGTACTATTTCAAAGCAGTGAGGAGTTCCTCCATGGCGGCTTGCAAGCCCTCTGCATTCCTACCGCCGGCAGTAGCCATCCATACTTGTCCGCCGCCACCGCCCTGTATATGCTTGGCAGCCGACTTAATCATCTGACCGGCATTGAGACCTGCGTCCACGAGCGGTTGTGAGAGGAATACGGAAATCATCGGTTTGCCATCCCACTCGGTGGCACCGATTACGGCAAAGCGCACATCGGTAAACTTACCGCGCAAGAGGGGCAGCACACCGCGAATCATATCGGGTTGCACATTGCCCTGCACACGGACGAGTTTGATACCGTTGTAGTCCTCGGCACGCTCAATCAGTTTATCACGATACTGCTCCAGTTTCTCTGCCATATAGGTCTCAATTTCTTTCTTGAGCCCGGCGTTCTCGGCGATGGCTTTCTGCACGGCACCGGCAAGGTCTGGAGCGTTGTTGAGCAAACCGCGCAGGTTGGCCAGCATATCCTGCTGGGCGAAATAGAGTTCGTCCACCTTGGCGGCAGTAACCGCTTCGATACGACGGACACCCGCAGCCACACTGGTCTCCATCAGAATACGCACAGAGCCGATACGCCCTGTGGACGACACGTGGCAGCCACCGCACAACTCGATAGACGGACCGTATTTGATGACACGTACATCATCGCCGTATTTCTCGCCGAACAATGCCATAGCCCCCATCTCACGCGCTTTGGCGATAGGTGTATGACGGCTCTCTTCGAGGGCGTAGTCCATACGGATGAATTGGTTAGCCAAACGCTCCACTTCACGCAGTTCTTCGGGTGTAACTTTCTGATAATGCGAGAAGTCGAAGCGGAGCGAGTCGGGTGTAACGAGGCTACCCTTCTGCTCTACGTGCTGTCCGAGGACGGTACGGAGGGCATAGTGGAGTATATGGGTGCAGGTGTGGTTGCAAGCGATAGCCTGACGACGGTCGGCATCCACTTTGGCTACCAGCGGTTGCTCGATGGCATCGGGCAACTCTGTGCAGATATGTACGGCGAGGTTGTTCTCACGCTTGGTATCGAGGATACGTGCCGTACCGAGCGAACCCGTATCGCCTACCTGACCGCCCATCTCGGCATAGAAAGGCGTCTTGGCAAGCACAACCTGATAGAACTCTTTGCCTTTCTGACTGACTTTGCGGTAACGCAGCACCGGGGTCTCTACTTCCAGCGTATCGTAGCCGACGAACTCGGTATCGCCCTCACGGAGGATTACCCAGTCGCCGAGGTCCTGTTTGTTGGCAGAGCGTCCCATCTCTTTCTGGTGCTCCAGAGCCTTATTATACTCCTCCTCGTTGGTAGTAAAGCCGTTCTCACGGAGAATCAACTCGGTGAGGTCGAGCGGGAAACCGTAGGTATCTTTGAGGGTGAAGACATCGACACCCGAAATCTCTTTGCCTTTGGCTTCGCGCATCAGTTTGTCGAGCAGCGAGATACCCTTGTCGAGGGTGCGGAGGAACGCCTCCTCCTCGCTCTTGATAACGGGGATGATCTGCTGCTCCTGCTTGCGCAGTTCGGGATAGGCATCGCCCATATCCTCAATAAGTTGCGGCACCAACTTATACATAAACGCCTCGCGCTGACCGAGGAACGTATAGCCGTAGCGCACGGCACGGCGCAGGATACGGCGGATGACATAGCCCGCTTTCTCGTTGGAGGGCAACTGGCCGTCGGTGATAGCAAAGGCGATAGTACGTATATGGTCGGCAATGACGCGCATAGCGATGTCGGTTTTCTCGTCTTTGCCATACTCGCAACCGCAAATCTCACCTATCTTATGAAGCATAGGTTGGAAGACATCGGTGTCGTAGTTGGACTGCTTGCCCTGCAAAGTGCGCACGAGACGCTCAAAGCCCATACCCGTGTCAATAACCTTGTTGGGCAGCCCCTCGAGGGAGCCGTCCGCCTTGCGGTTGTACTGCATAAAGACAAGGTTCCAAATCTCGATGACCTGCGGGTGGTCTTTGTTGACCAATTCGCGCCCGGGCACAGCGGCTTTCTCCTCCTCGGAGCGGCTGTCCACGTGAATCTCGGAGCAGGGACCACATGGTCCGGTATCGCCCATCTCCCAGAAGTTGTCGTGTTTGTTGCCCTCAAGGATATGGTCGGCAGGCAGGTGCTTCGCCCAGATAGCCGCAGCCTCGTTGTCGCGCTCCAGTCCCTCTTCGGGCGAACCCTCGAAGACGGTGGCATAGAGGTTCTTGGGGTTGATATGCAGCACATCGACGATATACTCCCACGCAAAGTCGATAGCTCCCTCTTTGAAATAGTCGCCGAACGACCAGTTGCCGAGCATCTCGAACATGGTGTGGTGGTAGGTATCGTGTCCGACTTCCTCGAGGTCGTTGTGCTTGCCGCTGACGCGGAGGCACTTCTGCGAGTCGGCTACACGGGGATATTTGATAGGGTCGTTGCCCAGAATGATACCCTTCCACGGGTTCATACCGGCGTTGGTGAACATCAGCGTCGGGTCATCTTTGATAACCATAGGAGCCGAGGGAACGATATGGTGCCCTTTGCCCGCCATAAAATCCAAAAAGGATTGTCTGATTTCTTTACTTGTCATTATCTTCTATTATTTCTTCTTCTACTTCCACTTGCACTTCTTCCTCTACGGGTTCTTCCGGAGCCGCCGCAGGTTCTGCCACCACTGGCGTATTCTCACGTTTGGGCGGAATAGGAGCGTATTCTTTCCGCTCGCGCTTGTCCTCACGCGGAACAAACGGTAGCGGGTTGGCTTTCAGTTCTGCGTTTTCCTGCCGCCTTTGCAGTATGTCAATAGCCGCATAGATAGCGTGCAGCATACTCTCCGCGTCGGCTTGGTTCTGCCCTGAGATGTCATAAGCCGTACCATGGTCGGGCGATGTGCGCACGATACGCAGACCCGCTGTGAAGTTCACCCCGCTCATATCCAGAGCCTTGAACGGTGCCAGCCCTTGGTCGTGATACATCGCCAGCACGGCATCGAAATGCACATACTGCCCTGCACCGAAGAACCCGTCAGCAGCATACGGACCGAATGCCCATATTCCCTCCTCGTTTGCCTTCGCGATAGCGGGCTTGATTATTGTCTCTTCCTCCGTGCCTATCAGCCCGTTATCCCCCGCGTGCGGGTTCAATGCCAGCACGGCGATACGCGGTTTCTCTATTGAGAAGTCGTTCTTCAGACTCTCATTCAGCACTTTCAGTTTGGCGAGGATACGCTCCTCCGTGATGGTCTGTGCCAACTCGGCTATCGGCGTATGGTTGCACGCCAATGCCACGCGCATACGCTCGCTGAGCATCATCATCAGGCTCTCGCCCTGCCCGAAATACTTGGTCAGGTACTCCGTATGCCCCGAGAAGCGGAAAGCGTCGCACTGGATATTGTCCTTATTGATAGGTGCCGTCACCAAGGCATCCACCGTACCCTGTTGCAGGTCTTGGCACGCACGTTGCAGGCTTTGCAAGGCTGCTTGTCCCGCTTCCTGTGTGGACTGCCCCAGTGCTGCCATTGTCTCGTCGCCGTAGCAGTTGATGATATTGATGCGCCCGTCTTTGGCTTGTTTGGGGTCGTCTATCACGTTGAACGACAGCCCGTGAAACTCGCTGTCCATCGTCATGGCGTGGTAGTGTGCCATCTTGGCGTTGCCGTACACCACAGCACGGCATATCTCACTTGTGTGCGGGTCTATCAGGCTTTTGAGTATCACTTCATACCCTACCCCGTTGATGTCCCCCGCCGTTATTGCTATTGTCGGTTTCATTTTATACTATGTGTAAATTGTTCGCTTTGCTCACATCAGACCCAATGTACTTTCTGGTATGGAAGTTTGTCGATGTCGTACATCTTGCGCTCCTCGTTCTTGTAGCCGAGCGACATCACGCACAGCACCGTCAGATTCTCGGGAATGTCTGCCAACCGTCTCACCAGTTCCTCAGCCCCTTCGCGCTGATACACTTGGCACCAGCACGCGCCCAGCCCTTGGTCGGCAGCCGCCAGCCAGATATTCTGCGCGGCGATTGCCCCGTCGCTCTGCCAAGTGTCTGTCAAGGAGGCATCTAACGCCACCACGATTGCCGCCTGCGCAGTCTCGAACATTCCGCTGCCGTAGGTTCTGCACCCCGCCATTTGCCGCAGTTTCTCCGTATCCGTCACTACATAGAACTCCCATGGGTTCGTCCTCTTGCCCGATGGCGACATCAGTGCACACCTAAGTATATACTCCAATTTCTCCCGTTCCACCTTCTGCTCGGTGTATTTCCGTATTGACCGCCTCTGCCGGCACAACTCCTGAAAATCCGTCATATATTCGTTTCTTGTATATTCACTACGTTCTTGCATTTACATATTCAGCCCGCAAATTTACGACTTTTTTTTTATATACACAAGTGGTGTACACATAACACACGGGTAGTACGAAAATATGATGCAATCTTAAAATTTGACACTTTTTTGCGGTAGCGAGGTGGTAACGAGTTGGTAACGCTTTCCTAACGAGGTGGTAACGAATTTTATTTTACCAATATGCTACAGATATAATACCGTCCATCTTAACAATCGTACATTTTTTCAAAGAAGGATGCCCAACATATCCCCATCCGAAAAAATAAAGAATGTGCTGTCCGGAATTTGGATTTTATTTATTTTTGTATTACCTTTGCACCCCCAATGAGAGTTTATGCACAATAGTTATATGAACAAGAAATTTACTTTGTTGCTCGCTGTGTTGGCGATGTGGAGTGTATCCGCAGTGGCACAAGTGCGCCCTGTAGCGGTGGACACGGCAGTAGCCCTTCCATCGGATAGCGCGACACTTGTGGCAGAGATGCCCGACCTCGCCGTTACGGATTCGATGTTCGGTGTTACACCCGATCCTCAGAAAATCAGCCTGTTGGAGAAAGTGGAGAACTGGTATGCCGACCACATGAACTACGGCAGCATCACCATTCTGATGACCATCGAATCCTCATTTATTCCGTTCCCCAGCGAGGTTGTTATCCCACCCGCAGCCTACGTGGCGGACAACGACGGCAGCAGCCTGCACGTAACCGGCAGTTACCCTGTCAACGTGCTGTTAGTAGTGCTTTTCGGCACGTTAGGTGCCATACTTGGTGCTATCATTAACTATGTACTTGCCATGTGGCTTGGGCGACCGATTATCTATGCTTTTGCCGACAGCCGCGTGGGACATGTGCTACTGCTTTCCTCCGACAAGATTCGCAAGGCGGAGGATTATTTCAATGACCACGGCAAGGTTTCTACTTTCATCGGTCGTCTTATCCCCGGCATCCGCCAACTGATTAGTATCCCTGCCGGATTGGCAAAGATGCCCTTCGGATGGTTCCTGCTCTACACGTTCTTGGGAGCCTTTCTGTGGAACACCGTCTTGGCACTCCTCGGCTATATTGCCCACGGTCAGATGGACCTCATTCACCAATACAGCCACGAACTGAGCATTATCATTCTCGCCCTTCTTGCGGCTGTTATTGTGTATTTTGTACTCCGCACCATCATTCGCCGCTGCAAGAAAAAGCAGTGAGTTCCCTCAACCATCAACCGGCAGACCACTCCTGTTGCATCGCACTTCGATTGTAAATACTTATAAATACAACCTTTTAGCGAGTGGATAGCGAGTGGATAGCGGGTTGCTGCACGGAGGCAATAAGCATAATTGTTAAAATTGCATAATATCACAGATTGAGTTCCATCGCACAATAATGATAACCAACCCACTTCTCCTGACCGCCTTGGTGCTGAGCATTATCTTGCTCATCCCTTGGGTGTGCCGAAAGATACACATCCCTGCTATTGTGGGGTTTATCTTGGCAGGTATGGTTATCGGTCCCTCTATGCTCAACTGGGTGGGAGACAACGCCGCCATTCGCTCGTTAGGGGCGATAGGAATGTTGTATATTATGTTCCAATCCGGCAGCGAAATAGACATCAACGACTTCAAGCAATACCGCTACCACGCCGTCATTTTCGGGTTGTACACCTTCTGTTGTCCGTTTCTGCTCGGACTGATAACCTCCCGCTATCTGCTCCATTTCGATTGGCAAACGGGTATTCTGTTGGGGGCGATGTATGGCAGTCACACGCTGATGACCTACCCTATTGTCAGTCGCTATGGCATACAGAAAAACCGTGCCGTCAATATCACGGTCGGCGGTACGATGTGGGCAATCACCTTGTCGCTCATCGTGCTGGCGGGCATAGAGGCTATGCAGAACGAGTCGCACGGGTTATGGAGCAGTCTCCGCGTAGCGGCTCTTATCGTTCTGTTCCTGTTCTGTGTACTATGGGCTTTTCCAAAAGTGGCACGATGGCTCTTCAAACGGTATCAAGACCCTGTCTTTGGCTTTATGCTCGTGATGCTGATGTTGGTTTTCTCCGCCTTGTTGGCAGGTTGGGCAGGGCTCGAAGGCATCCTCGGTGCTTTCCTTTGCGGTGTGTCTCTCAACAGATTGCTGCCCAATCACTCGCCGTTGACGCGACGCATCACCTTCGTGGGCAACAGTATATTTGTCCCGCTTTTCCTAATCAGTGTGGGGTTGATGATAGACGTGCATGTCTTCTGGAGCGGCTGGGCGACCCTGCTCATAGCCGCTGTGATGATAGTGTCCAAACTGTTCGGCAAGTCCATGGCAGCATGGATGGGACAATGGACATTCGGCTTTGCACCTATGGAACGGCAATTGGTATTCGGTCTCACACAAGCCTCGGCTGCCGGCACACTGGCTATCGCCACCATCGGCTATCAGATGGGTATCTTCACCTCCGAGATACTGAACGGGGCAGTGCTGATGATACTGATACTATGCACCATTTCGGGCTTCATCACCGAACATGCAGCCAAGCAACTGGCTCTGCAAGAGAGTGCCCGATTAGTCAGCGACCACGATGAAGACTACTGGTTGCTGACCTCCGTGGGCACAGATTTGCGCACCCAACTGCGAGAACTATCTGTCATGGCTTCGCTCAAAAACATAGAGATAACCGAATCTGCCGACTGGACAGATGTACAACGCTCTATCGAACATATCAGCAAGTCAGTATTGGTCTATCACGAGAGCCAGCCGATGAACACCATCGGGCGTATCTTGGTGGCAGTGCCGCGCTATGCCGAGAAAGAGCGCGACTTCATTACGTGCTTCGGATTGATACGCAGACTGGCGGGGGAATTAGGAGCCAAAGTGGTATTCTACGCCAATCCTGACACACAAGTGGCACTGCGTGCCATGTGCCGTCGCCCGGGCAAAACGCTCCGTGCCGCCTTCCGTGATATGGACGATTGGGAAGATGTCCTGATGATAGCCAAAGATATGCACGACGACGACATGCCCATACTGCTGTCTTCACGCAAAGCCACAGCCAGTTACAACCCGCTCTTTGAGCAGATACCGCGCCTGTTGGAGCAGTTCTTCGCCGACAATAACTATATGGTCGTTTATCCCGAACAGCAGACCGGCGGACCCGATATGGATGCGTTCCTGATGGATGTACCGCAAGCCAGCACCACATGGTCGATCGTTACTCACATGAAAGGTTTGGTGCTGAATATATACCATTATATATTAACGAAAATCCGAAAGCCGCAAAACGAATAAATGCCCCAAAGTGTACACAAAGTACAATCTGTGTTGTGTATGTTAATTATTTATTGTACCTTTGCAGTCCAAATTCCATAAATGGAACAGATGCAGATACCAAACTATAAAACCAATATGATTCAACCGAGGAATCTTTTCGTACTCATCGTCGCAGTGCTGATGTGTTCGTGTGTATCACGGAAGCAATTGGCTATTCTTCAACCTATTACCCCTGAAAGTGCAGAGGAAATCAACAAACAAATGAAGGCGCAGCCCGAACCTTGTGTGAAGATAAACGACGCGCTTATCATCACAGTCACGGCTCTCGACCCCGAGGCTGTGCTGCCCTATAACCTGCCCAACGTGGCGTATGCTTCACCTACCAGCAGTTCTGTACCCACCACTGCCAACTATCAATACTATACAGTGGACGGCAATGGCGATATTGATTTCCCTGTATTGGGAAAATTGCACGTAGTGGGTATGACTCAATCGCAAGTGATTGGAATGATTCAAGACAAGTTAAAGGGGCAATTGGTCGAACCCATAGTAACGATGCGTTTCTTGAATGCCAAGGTCTCTGTCTTGGGTGAGGTGAAGAACCCCGGTACTTACCAACTGAACAACGGACGTATGACGCTCTTCGAAGCACTGAGTGCCGCCGGCGACTTGACACAATACGGTCGCCGTGATGATGTCCTCATTATGCGTGAGAACGATGGCAAGTTGGAGTTCGCACGTCTTAACCTGACCACCGACGAGATATTTTACTCCCCGTACTTCTACCTACAACAAAACGATGTGGTAGTCGTTTCGCCTAACCAGGCACGTTCTACCAGTAACCAAACTATCAGTCTTTGGCTCAGTATGGTCAGTACAGTATCCAGTGCAGCCACAGTCGTGGTATCCGTATTGTCCGTTTCGGGAGTATTATAGCAAATAATCAAACATTAATCCGAGTTCTTTAGTAGCATTTTATATGGCACAAAAACAAGACGAGATAGATGTACGCGCGTGGTGCATCCGTATTCTGAAAAATTGGTATTGGATTCTCTTATCGTGCGCGTTGTGCGGTGCATTGGGTATATACTATTATATGTCGCGTACCAAAAAGTTCCAAGTGGATGCGAATATTATGATTCGTACTTCCGACGACGGAGCGTTACCCCAAAGCGAGATACTGCAGATGATGGGTATGGGCGGCACCAAGAAGACAGAAGACGAGGTGGCTATCCTCACTTCCCGCGACATTATGGCGCAGGTAATCAAAGACCTTGACTTGCAGAGCGAATACCGTAAGAAGGATGGCTTGAAGTGGATAGGGCAATACCCCAAGCACGACCTGACCGTAGTCTATCCCCCTATGTTCTTGGACACCACGACCACAGGTGCATCTATAGATATTAAGGCACGCAAGAACGACTATGTGGTGAAAGTAAAAACCAAACGTTTCCATACCAGCACCCACAAAGTAACAGACCTGACCAAGCCTATCCAGACGTGCGCAGGTGAGATATACTTTGTAGTGAATGCGCCATTAGAAAGAGGAGACCGCTATCATATTTCCACTGCGTCCCGTTTGCCGTTGATAGACAGGTATAAGAAAGACATCACGGCTTCGCTGATGAAGAAGGAGTCGAATATCATTGTTATATCCACGACAACGGATATGCCACGACGTGCGGTGGACTTCATAAATAAGGAGATTGAACTCTACAATATGGACGCTGTGGTGGACAAGAACATCATGGCAAGCAATACGGCTACGTTTATCAATGAGCGTTTGCAATTGATAAAGAGAGAGTTGGCAACAGCAGAGGCTGAAGTGGAACGCTACAAGGAGAAGCATGGCATTGTGGACCTGCCGAGTGAGGCGGAGTTGTACTTGGCAGAGAGCACAGAGTACCGCAAGCGTGCAGCAGAGATAGAGACACAACTCAACTTGGTGCAGTATATCAGCGAGTTTGTGGAGGATGATACCAAGAAGAACAGTCTGATACCCGCAAACCTCGGCATTGATGACAATGCACTTGTTACGCTTATCTCGGAATATAACACGCAGTTGCTGCAACGTATGCGTGTGCAGCGCACCGCCACGGAGAGCAACCCTGTCATCGACCAGATGACTATGCAGTTGGATATGTTGCGTGATAATATCATTACGAGCATTGCCAGTGTGAGAAAGAGCCTGACGATTTCCAAACAAGACTTGGAGTCCCGTTTCAGTAAAGCAGAATCGCAGCGTTACGGTGTGCCAAGCCAAGAGAGACAATACATAGAGATTGAGCGTCAACGCCAACTCACAGAGGAGTTGTATCTCTTCCTCTACCAAAAGCGTGAAGAGAACGCTCTGACACTGGCTTCCACCGTAGTGCCTGCCAAAATCATCGCATCACCGCAGATGAATCCTATCCCTGTGTCCCCGCGACTGAGGATAATAGGACTTATATGCCTTGTACTTGGTCTCTGTATTCCTATTGTAATTATGTATCTGCGCGATTTGTTCAACAACCGTATCTCGGATAACGTAAGAGATTTCGAGAAGTTGATAAAGGTTCCTTATGGAGGCGTGCTTGTCCAAAACCACAGAGGCGAGCATATTGCAGTAAAAGAGGGTGAGAACTCCGTGTCTGCTGAACTATTCCGTTCGCTGCGAACAAACATACGTTTTATGCTGCCATCGGAAGGAACCACCTCCCCTGTGATATTGGTCACATCCAGCATTAATGGTGAAGGTAAGTCCTATGTAGCCGGCAATTTAGCCATCTCACTGGCACTATTGCAGAAGAAAGTGGCATTGGTCGGATTGGATATCCGTAAACCTATGCTGGCTAACTATTTCAATTTGAGCGAAAAAGGTTGCCTGACTTCGTATCTGTCTGATACCTCCTATTCGGTTGATGACACCGTTGTGCATAGCAACATACAGAACTTGGATATTCTACCGGCAGGCATCGTGCCACCAAACCCGAATGAGTTGCTACAAAGCAACCGACTGGATAAACTCTTTGAGGAACTGCGCCAGCGATACGACTACGTGATTGTGGACTCTGCACCGGTGGCTATGGTCAGCGACACTTTCCAGTTGAGCCGTATCAGTGATATGACAGTATATGTATGCCGCGCCAACTACACCACCTTTGACCTTATTGATTACCTCAATCAAACCAAGGAACAAGAACGCCTGCCTAATATCACAGCAGTCCTCAATGCCGCCAATGCAAAAGACTTGGGTTATGGTTATGGTTATGGTTATGGGCAGCAACAAACCTCACGGAAATCTTTCTTCCACAGACTATTCAAGAAATAGTGGTATAAATGATTCTGTGTGTCGCAGAAAAACCGTCCGTCGGACGTGATATTGCTCGCGTGCTGGGTGCTGACACCCGGCACGACGGTTATATGG
>CAKVBV010000016.1 GCA_934725535.1 uncultured Bacteroidales bacterium
TGAAGCCACCTCACAACGCGTGCTCAAACAACGCTCAGAAGACTTGAGCAAAACCAACACGGAGAAGTTCAACACCCTGCTCAATCCTGTCATGCTGCAGATGAAAGAGGTGAAGGACCTGATGGACAAAACACGCTCTACCAGCGACACCAACAAGGCATCGTTGGAACAGAAGATAGAGGAGATGCTCAAGCAGACGGATAAAATCAGCAAGGATGCCAACAACCTCGCCGATGCCCTCAAGAACCGAGGCAAGGTGCATGGCGACTGGGGCGAACAAGTGCTGGAAGACATACTGATTGGCAGCGGACTCCGTGCGGACATCGAGTACTCCTGCCAAGCCAGTTTCAAGGGTGAGTATGGCAATGAACTACGCCCCGATGTGGTGGTGAATTGTGCAGACGGAAAGCGTATCATCGTTGATTCCAAGGTATCACTTACGGCTTATACCGATGCCCTGGGTGCTGCTACAGAGGAAGAACGGGAGGTGGCAGTGCGCCGCAACTGTGAATCGGTGAAGAGGCACGTGCGCGAGTTGGCAGACAAGCAGTATCCGAAATATGTAGAGGGTTCGATGAATTACGTTCTGATGTTCATACCCAACGAGGGGGCATACGTCATGGCAATGAACTATGACCGCTCCCTTGCGCAGGAGGCATTCCGAAACGGTGTCATCATTGTGAATCCGACTAACTTGATGCTGACATTGCACTTGGTACTGCAGACATGGCAGGAGACGCGGCAAGAGGATAACTGCAAGAAGATACTTGACGCTGCCAACAAGATGTATGACAAGATGGTCGGCTTGGTGGATACTTGCCGCACCTTAGGTGCCCAACTGGATACCGCCAACAACACTTACCACAAAGCCATGAACCAGTTGTGCGAGGGTACAGGCAATGTACTGCGCCGTGTAGAGGAACTGAAAGAGTACGGTATCACCAGCACCAAACGTCCGAAAGTGCGCAAGGTAACGACTTCGTCAGAGCAGACTGCGTTGCCGACAGAAGACACAGCACCAATGTCTCAGGAGGAGCAGACCCTTAATGAATAGACGTATCTGCTTGCTTAGGATAGTATTATCTACTTGTTTTTCAGTGCGTTTACCAGCATACCGCAGGCGGCAAGGATGTCCTCCCCTCGGCTGCGGCGTATGGTGGTAGTGAGTCCATGAGCAGTAAGGTAGTCGCGCAGCCACTCCATCTGACGGTTGTTGCTTGAGGGGAAAGTGATTTGGTCAGCCTTGTGCGACACCTCTTCCACGCCTGCATGAAAGCGTATGAGGTTGATACGGCAGTCCAATCCGCGGAGCAAGCGCAGTAGTTCATTGGCGTGCTTGGGTGTATCGTTCACCCCTGCCCAGCAGATGTACTCGAAACTGACACGGCGTTGGTGCTGCCAGTCGTATTGTTTGAGCAGGGCAACCACTTCGGAGAGAGGGTATGCCTTCTCTATAGGCATAATGGCTTGGCGTTCTACACTAAACGGGTTGTGCAGTGAGACAGCCAAATGGCAGTCGCACTCCTCTATATAGCGTTTGAGTGCGGGTACAATACCTACCGATGATACCGTGATACGCTTCGGAGACCATGCACAGCCCCATGCGGCAGTCATCACTTGCAACGAGCGCAACACATTGTCGAGGTTATCCATAGGCTCCCCTTCGCCCATATAGACGATATTCGTCAAAGGGGCGACCCCTCCAAGCCCCCCCAGAGTGGGGGATGACAAAGCAGAGGTGCTTTGCTTGTTATTAGATAGTTTGGGGTTGTCGGAGGTCAGGGGGAAATAGAGTATCTGGTTCAGTATCTCGGCGGCAGGCAGTTGTCCGTGAAAGCCAAGTGTGCCTGTCATGCAGAACTTACAGCCCATCTTGCAGCCCGCCTGTGTGCTGACACATAGTGTAGCGCGGTCGTTATCCGGTATATAGACAGACTCTATATACTGTTCTCCCACTTGGAACAGGTACTTGTGCGTGCCGTCTTCCGACACGGCTTCCGCCACAGGTGCATGGCGACCGATGGTGTACTTCGCCCGCAGTGCTTCACGTCCACGCAGCGAGATATTGGTCATCTCGTCGAATGTAACGGCACGCCGCACGTACAGCCATTCCGCCAACTGTTTACCAGCAAAACGCGGTAGCCCTGCATCCAGGGCTACCGCTTGCAATTCATCCAATGTGAGACCTAAAAGGCTTACCATCCGAACAACGGATACTGTGTCATCTCACGATTCACCTCCTCGCGCACCTTGGCGATATTGGCTTCACATTCAGGGTTTTGGAGTACGGTGTCAATCAAATCCACAATCCATGGCATCTTGTCTTCTTTCAGTCCGCGTGTGGTGATGGCGGGTGTACCGAAACGCAAACCGCTGGTCTGGAATGCGGAACGGGAGTCGAAAGGTACCATATTCTTGTTGGTGGTGATGTCGGCAGCCACGAGTGCCTTCTCAGCAACCTTACCTGTCAAATCAGGATACTTGGTGCGCAGGTCAACCAACATGGAGTGATTGTCCGTGCCGCCGGAGATAATCTTGTAGCCTTTCTGCATGAAAGCCTCCGCCATCACCGCAGCATTCCGCTTCACTTGCTGCTGATATACTTTGAATTGGGGCTCGAGAGCCTCGCCGAATGCCACAGCCTTGGCAGCAATCACGTGCTCCAACGGTCCGCCTTGCACGCCCGGGAAGACAGCCGAGTCAAGCAATGCGGACATCATCTTTATCTCGCCCTTCGGTGTTGTCTTGCCCCATGGGTTGGGGAAGTCCTTGCCTACCAGTATGACACCGCCACGGGGACCACGGAGGGTCTTGTGGGTTGTCGAGGTAACAATATGTGCATACTTAACGGGGTTCTCCAGCAGTCCTGCTGCAATCAGACCTGCAGGGTGAGCCATGTCCACCATAAAGATAGCACCTATCTCGTCAGCCACGCGGCGGATACGTGCGTAATCCCACTCGCGGCTGTATGCACTGGCACCGGCTATAATCAGTTTGGGCTTCTTCTCGCGTGCCACTTGCTCCAGTTGGTCATAGTCCACACGCCCCGTGTCCTCGCGCAGGTTGTATTCCAAAGCATGGAACATAATGCCCGAGAAGTTGACAGGCGACCCGTGTGAGAGGTGCCCGCCATGGCTCAGGTTCAAGCCAAGGAAGGTGTCACCCGCCTGCAGGCACGCCATAAACACAGCCATATTAGCCTGTGCGCCCGAGTGAGGTTGTACGTTCACATACTCAGCCCCGAAGAGTCGGCGGAGTCTGTCGCGTGCAATGTTCTCGCTCTGGTCCACCACTTCGCAACCGCCATAGTAGCGTTTGCCCGGGTAGCCCTCGGCATATTTGTTGGTAAGTACGCTTCCCATGGCTTCCATCACTTGGTCGCTCACGAAGTTTTCACTGGCAATCAGTTCGATGCCTTTTGTCTGACGTTCCCGCTCACGGCGGATGATGTCAAAAATCTCTACGTCTCGAGTCATTATCCGATTATTTAGTTGTTTAAGGTTACGCATTGTCATTAACGGCACAAAGATACTGCTTTTCCGTGAGATACACAAAACAAACACTCGTTTTCCTTATATATTCAGTCTCTTCAGTCACACAGCGAGAACAGGTCTGCACGCGGATTGATGAGCATCACGGGCACAGCACTGTGCAGTATGGCGTAGCGTTCAGGAGGACCAAACAGCCAATCGTCCAGACCATACTCGCGGCTGGCTGTCAAGAGCAATAGTTGATGGTCAAGGTCGGCACGCTGTGCGGCTTCCTGATTGAGGTGAAAACTGTCCTTTTGCCCCATCATTTCTTCATAGTGTATCTGTTCCCCTGTACGTTCAGCCACCGTTTGGATATGCGTGATGATACGCTGTGTGTTTTGGCGGGCGTGGGAGCCGTAGTCGTTCGCCCGAAGCAGCACAATGGTTGCCCCTGTTTTACGGGCAAGATACGTACATATCTCCGCTTTATACACCTCTTCTTCCAGCATTGTTATGGGTACGAGAATACGACGCAACTCACTCACAGCCTGCATCTTATCAGTCAGAAAGACATACGGACGCCGTTCCTCGCGGAGAGCATCTAATTCATCTTGCACCACTCGGCGCTTTGCCTCACAATGCACCGCACATATATCCTCGTTACCGTCCCAAATCATTATTCAATCCCTCTATATATGCCAAGAGTTCGCCTTCACCTATGCCCTTTTCGGCAGAAGTCACGAAGACAGGCGGCAACTCCACCCACGTCTCCAACATCTTCCGGCGGTATGCCTCCACGTTGAGTGCCAGACGGCTCCTCGTCAGTTTGTCCGCCTTGGTGAAGACAATCGCAAAAGGCACCTCGTTCTCTCCTAACCACTCCATGAACTGCAGGTCTATGGCCTGCGGTTCGTGGCGGCAGTCTATGAGCACAAACATACTGACTAACGGCTGACGCAGCAGGCAGTACCGCTCAATCATCGCGCGCAGTTTCTCACGTTGTTTCTGACCTGCCTGCGCATATCCGTAACCGGGCAGGTCCACCAAATGCCATGCCTGCGGCGTATTGGCATTGATGATAAAGTGATTGATAAGCAACGTCTTACCAGGTTTCTGGCTGGTCTTTGCCAAGTGCGGGTTATGGGTCAGCATATTGATAAGGCTCGACTTGCCCACATTGCTCCTGCCAATAAAAGCATATTCGGGCAGCGTGCTTTGCGGACATGACACCACATCGGGACTCGAAACCACAAAAGAAGCGGAAGTTATCATAGCAAATCAGCGTACCAAAGGTTGATTATCTTGTTTCTTATACCACACACAAAATCCTGTCAGGCAAGCAATTGTAACAATCGCAGCAATCAGATACGCCGCCCAACTGATGCCCATCTGGCAGAAGCGGAAGCCCTCCGGCGCAATGAAGATGTAACTGACACTGACCATCGTCATGAACAGTGCAGGTACCATGGCTATGACGAAGCCATACTTGTCTTTTCCTCTCGTGCGCGCGTTCTTACAAAGGAATATCGTTCCCGCCCACAGTGTGAATACCGCCAGGGTCTGATTGGTCCATGCGAAGTATCGCCACACGATGTCGAAGTCCACGAATACCATACCGAACACGCAGACAAACAGCGGAATAGCAATCATCAACCGGTGCTTTACGGGGCGTTGGTCGAGGTGCAGGAAGTCGGCTACTATCAGTCGTGCACTACGCAAAGCAGTGTCGCCCGATGTGATAGGCGCAGCAATCACACCGATAATAGCAAGCACGCCGCCCACCATACCAAGCCATGATCGGGAAATCCTGTCCACCACCAGCGCGGCAATGTTCTCTCCGGGGTGCTGTGCGGCAAAGGCTTGCAGACCGTCAATGCCATACAGCCCTTGTTCGGGGTCGGCGAAGAACGTACCTGCCGCAGCAGCCCATATCAGGGCAAGGATACCCTCGGCAACCATTGCCCCATAGAATATCCACCGTCCCTGACGCTCATTGGTAATGCACCGCGCCATAAGGGGCGACTGTGTGCCGTGAAAACCACTGATTGCCCCGCAGGCAATGCTCACGAACATCATCGGAAACAGCGGCAGTCCGTTGGTCTGACGGTTGTGCAGTCCGTCGGTCAGTTCGGGCATCTCGCCGCTATGCCAACCCAGCATCACAAACATGATGCCCAACCCCATGAACAGCAGCACCGCCCCGAAGATAGGATAGAAACGCCCTATCAGTTTGTCCACGGGCAGGACGGTCGCCAACACGTAATAAGCAAAGATAATCAGCACCCACACGATAGGAATGAGGTGCTCATGAAACGTCATAGTGCCCAAAGAGGCCAAGCCTTGCAGCAGGGTGGCAGGACCACTCAGGAACGTGGTTGTCAGCAGGATAAGCAACACCAGCGACAGCACACGCATAAACATCTTCACACCTTTCCCCAGTTCGCTTCCGATAATATCGGGCAGCGACGCCCCCCCTTTCCTTACGGACATCATACCGCTCAGGTAGTCATGCACGCCGCCTGCGAAGATGGTGCCGAACACTATCCACAGGAATGCCGCAGGACCATAGAAGATACCCATAATGGCACCGAAGATAGGTCCCAATCCTGCGATATTGAGAAACTGAACCAGAAAGATACGCCACGGTTTCATTGGAACGAAGTCCACGCCGTCCGTCTTGGTGAGTGCGGGTGTCTTCGCCTGCGTGTCAATGCCGAAAATGCGCTCCACCAACGTGCCGTAGAGCAAAAAGCCCACTACTAAAGCGATGAGTGCAATGATAAATGTAATCATATTCTGTTCACGTACTTAGATTCAACAAACAAGTGCAAAGTTAGTAAAAATACTTGGGAAAGTCCTCATAGCGAAACAAACTTTACATTTTTTTAACAATCACGCATTATGTTTGCTGCAACCACATCTTGTCCACTCGCTATCCTCTCGCTAGTGGGGTATATTTACAACTATTTATAATTCAGGAAATATGGAGGCTCACGCGATGGCATCCGTATCTTGAGTGTATATAATGACGACACGAGCCGCGTCGTCTCCAGCGTGGCATCGTTATGCAGTTTGTATTTGTGTGGATTATTTTGGTATATCAGAAAATAAGTGTACTTTTGTAGCAAAAATATATACGATTCTTATGAATAAAGAAAATATACCACTATTAGATTGCCCTATTGATTATCTGATGGGGGAGGCAAGCGGTAAGTTGCTCAATGAGTACGGGCGTTTTCCTTGCAAATTGCAGTGTGGGACTTATGCTTTTATGAAGAAAGGCACAGCCAGCGCAACCATCAATATATCGCATTATGACTTTAAGGAGCATGATATTGTATATATAGAGCCAGGGAGTTTCTTCCTGATACATGAGTTTAGCGAGAATGCGATGGTGTATTACATCATCTTTTCGTCATCATTCTTGGAGAAGAACACCTACGGGACGCGCCGCCCGTCGAATCTGTTGCAAGGTCGTACCCCGATAGTGCATATCAGTAACGAGCAGGCACAGGTGGTAGAGCATTTCTCGGCGTTGATGACCGATGCAATAAACTGTACTCCATCGATGCTGAACAGCGACCGTATGGTGGACGTATTCAATCTGATTCAGCACACGTTTTTTGAGTATTTTCTTGCAGACAACACCCCCTCTACCCAACCAGTGGACAGGAAGACGGAGTTGTATCGTCAGTATAGCGACTTGGTGCTACGGCATTACCACGAGTGGCACCATGTGTCAGAGTATGCACGCGAGATGCGTATCACCGTGCCACATCTGTGCTCCACCATCAAGTCGGTAAGCAGCCGCACAGCCGGAGAGATGATAATAGATGCCATACTGATGGATGCCAAATCGCAGTTGAAGATTTCTTCATTGCCAATCAAAGAGATAGCGATAGAGTTGGGTTTCTCCAATGTAGCGTTTTTCAACCGTTTTTTCAAGTCGCATACAGGGTACACGCCGAAAGCCTATCGCAATAATTGACAAAGACCTCCCCTACCCCCTCCTTCAAAGGAGGGAAATTCAGGAAAGGACATCAGACGACACAATATAATGACGACGCGAGCCGCGTCGTCCCCCAAGCGTCGTCCCCAAAGCGAAGCACCGTTGTGGGGAGTGATACGCTACTTTTTGATTTGGAAGGGGAAGGAGCCGATGAGGTCGCCATCAATGAAGAAGTCGGCATTATATACCCCGACTTGCAGGATTTCCTCCACAGCCCAGTACATCGTACCCGATACCTCTTCGCCAGCGTACTCAAACTCTTTTGCGACAGAATAGGCGATGTGCTTGTTTTCAAAAGCGAACGTGTCGTCAGGGGACTTCTGCATTATCTCTCCGTCGGGGCGTGTGATGCGCAGATAGACGGTCTTCATACCGGGTTGGGAGGTGATGTTGCGCCCGACGGTATAGTCGAATTGGAGTTTCTGTATCTGGTTGTAGAAAGATGTTTTGCGGTCGCGTTTGTTGAGCGGGGTCATTTGGAAGTTGGTGATTTCCAGCATAGAAGCACGGTTTACGACTTCGGTTAGCCGCGTACGCTCAGCCTCTAACTGTTGCGCTTGGCGAGAGACCTCTTGGTATTGCTGCTTGACCTGTTGGTTCTCGGTAACCAGTTGCCGGTTAAGGCGGTCGAGAGAGTCTATCTGGTGTACATAGCCTACCATGATTTGGCGTACGGTGGCGAGTTCCTTTTTGAGTTCGGAGATGCGTCGTGCGTTAGTGGCTTTGGTGATGCGCAGTTCCTCGAGCAAGTCCTGTACGCGCTGCTGCTCCTGCGAGAGGAGTTCGACGAGTGAGTCGTTGTGTATGTCGGGCGACTGGTAGCCGTCGAACTGAATGGCGAGTTCCTCGTACTCGTCCTCCAACTGCTCTTTCTCGAACTCCATCTGCTCCACCATCTCGCTCATCTCCTGACGCTGGCGGAGGTTGAGGTACACCAAGGCTGCTATGCCCAGTACGAGCACTACGATAATAGGAATGATAACTGATTTCTTCATCGATATTCTAATTCACGAAACTGTTTAACCGCGCAAAGGTACGCAAAAAAGCAGATACACACAACTAGGGACTCTTTTTTACAGTGCAATATCGTCCATTTACCCGTTATAAGAATGGGCGCAGTCGTTGAGTTGCCGGCGCCGTGTACGCCAATCGGGCAGGAACTGCTCCACACGGGCATGAAAGAGAGGGCTGTGGTTCGGCACGCGCAAGTGCGACAATTCATGCACAATGATATAGTCAATACAAGGTTGGGGCATACGCGCCAACTCAAGATTGAACAGCAGTTTGCGCTTGCGGGGCGTACAAGAGCCCCATTCGGAGCGCATCTTGCGTATAGACCAAGCGACATCGGGTTCGCGCATAATATGCTGCCAATATGCCACTTTCTCCGTCAGATAGCGGTGCAGCACCTCCCGCTGATACCCGCCAATCAAGGCAGCACGCTGCGTCTCACTCGTATCAGGGCGAATTGTCAGGCGCAAAACATCCTCCTCGATGGCGACTGACGGCTTGAAGTCAGGCATCTCCACCACTTCCAAACGCAACTTCCGACCAAACAAGTAGTAACTTTCTCCCGACACATAATGGTGCACTACAGGTTGCGGGCGTGAGCGGATATTCTCTCTCTGCCGCTCTATCCACTGCCATTTGCGCGCCACAAACGCATCTATATCACGCTGCGGCATAAACAGCGGTGCAGAGAGGCGTACCCTGCCGTCCGGCGGATAGACCGTCAGATAGATATGCCGTATCGCCTTCCGCTCTACATCTATATGGACTCCCGCAATATCCATCTATAATCCATTCCTTGCTTGCTTGTTTGCTCTCCCGTGTTCCGATTGGGAGGATATGCCTCACACAAAAACCAACGCAGACACCCCTTGGCAACGGAGCATCTGCGATGGTGCTTGTGAGTGCGGTTTAGTCAGAGAACTTTGCGCAGATGAACTCGCGGTTGAGGCGGGCGATGTTTGCCAGCGAAACCGATTTCGGGCATTCGGCAGCGCAGGCACCCGTGTTGGTGCAGTTGCCGAAACCGAGTTCGTCCATCTTGGCAAGCATGTTCTTTGCGCGCTGTTTCGCCTCTACCTTGCCTTGCGGCAGGAGTGCCAACTGGCTTACCTTGGCTGCCACGAAGAGCATAGCCGAACCGTTCTTGCAGGCAGCGGCGCATGCACCGCAACCGATACACGAAGCAGCGTCCATAGCCTCGTCAGCCACTGCCTTGGGGATAGCGATAGCGTTGGCATCGGGCACACCGCCCGTGTTTACGCTTACGAAACCGCCTGCTTGCATAATCTTGTCATACGCCTGACGATCCACCATCAAGTCCTTGATAACAGGGAAAGCGCGGCTGCGCCACGGCTCCACGGTGATGGTCTCGCCGTCGTGGAACTTGCGCATGTGCAACTGGCAGGTGGTGATGGCGGAGTCGGGTCCGTGCGGGTGTCCGTTCACATACATAGAGCACATACCGCAGATACCCTCGCGGCAGTCGTGATCGAAGGCGATGGGGTCTTTGTGCTCGCTGATGAGTTGCTCGTTCAAAATATCAATCATCTCCAAGAACGAAGCACCTTGGAAGACGTTTTTAAGTTCGTAGGTCTCGAAGTACCCTTTTGCTTTCGGTCCTGCCTGTCTCCAAACTCTGACCTTGATATTTATATAACTATCCATTGTTGCTTAGTTTTTGTAGTTACGTGTTTTACGTTCTGTGAACTCGTAGTCGAGGGGTTCTTTGATGAGTTCGGGTTCGCTGTCCTCGCCGGTGTATTTCCAGCAGGCTACATACGAGAACTTGTCGTCCTGACGGAGTGCCTCTCCCTCGGGAGTCTGATACTCCTCGCGGAAGTGTCCGCCGCACGACTCCTCACGGTTGAGGGCATCGAGTGCCATCAGTTTGCCGATCTCGATGAAGTCTGCCAGGCGGAGTGCTTTCTCCAACTCGTTGTTGAGTGAACCTGCCTCGCCGGGGATATAGACGTTGCTCCAGAACTCTTTCTTGATAGCGTCGATTTTCTCGATAGCCGTCTTCAAGCCCTCTGCGGTACGTCCCATACCAACGAAATCCCACATTACGAGACCCAACTCTTTGTGGATCGAATCCACCGAGCGTTTGCCCTGTATAGCCATCAGGCGGTCGATCTTGTCCTGCACTTTCTTCTCTGCCTCGGCGAACTCGGGCAGGTCGGTGGACATACGGGGTACGCCGATCTGGTCGGAGAGGTAGTTCTGAATGGTGTAGGGCAGTACGAAGTAGCCGTCAGCCAAACCCTGCATCAATGCCGAAGCACCGAGACGGTTTGCACCATGGTCGGAGAAGTTCGCCTCACCGATGCAGAACAAGCCCTTGACACTGGTCTGCAGTTCGTAGTCCACCCAGATACCACCCATCGTATAGTGGATGGCAGGGAAGATCATCATCGGGTTCTCGTACGGATTCTCGTCCACGATCTTCTCGTACATCTGGAAGAGGTTGCCGTATTTCTGTGCCACTACATCCTTGCCGAGGCGCTGGATAGCGTCCGAGAAATCGAGGAACACAGCCAGCCCCGTGTTGTTTACGCCGTAGCCCTTGTCGCAACGCTCTTTGGCGGCACGCGAAGCCACATCGCGCGGCACGAGGTTACCGAAGGCGGGGTAACGGCGCTCCAAGTAGTAGTCGCGGTCCTCTTCGGGAATATCGCGTCCCTTGATTTCGCCTGCTTGCAGTTTCTTTGCGTCCTCTAATTTCTTCGGTACCCAGATGCGTCCGTCGTTACGGAGCGACTCCGACATCAGCGTCAGTTTCGACTGGAAATCACCGTGCTTCGGGATGCAGGTCGGGTGGATCTGTGCGTAGCAGGGGTTGGCGAAGTATGCGCCGTGGCGGTACATCTGCATAGCAGCCGAACCGTTGGAAGCCATAGCGTTGGTTGAGAGGAAGAACGTGTTGCCGTATCCGCCCGAAGCGATGACTACTGCGTGTGCAAAGAAACGCTCGATACGACCGGTGATGAGGTTGCGTGCAATGATACCGCGTGCGCGCTCTTCGCCGTTCTCGTCCTTGATCATCACAATGTCGAGCATCTCGTGGCGGTTGTACATCTTCACTTTGCCTTTGCCGATCTGGCGGCTCAATGCCGAGTATGCGCCGAGCAGCAACTGTTGTCCTGTCTGCCCCTTGGCATAGAAAGTACGGCTTACCTGTGCGCCGCCGAAAGAGCGGTTGTCGAGCAATCCGCCGTATTCGCGTGCAAAAGGCACACCCTGTGCCACGCACTGGTCGATGATGTTGTTGCTCACTTCTGCCAGACGGTACACGTTTGCCTCGCGGGCACGGTAGTCGCCGCCCTTGATGGTGTCGTAGTAGAGGCGGTAGATAGAGTCGCCGTCGTTCTGATAGTTCTTTGCGGCGTTGATACCGCCCTGTGCTGCAATCGAGTGCGCACGGCGGGGCGAGTCCTGAATGCAGAAGTTCAGTACGTTAAAGCCCATCTCTGCCAGCGAAGCGGCAGCCGATGCACCTGCCAGACCCGTACCGACCACGATGATGTCGATCTTGCGTTTGTTGGCAGGGTTGACCAGTTTCTGATGGTCTTTGTAGTTTGTCCATTTGTTCTCCAACGGACCTGCGGGAATCTTCGCCATCTCAGGCGTGATGACTCCTGTTGCTTGTTTTGTTGCCATATATTTGTTTGATTATTTACAATTATAAATAGAAAATAACATGATGTATAGCCAAGAGGGATACTGATATTGTCAGGTAACTGCTGAATGCCATTCCGCCAGTTTCTTCTGCAGGAAGGTCACATCTCCATTTTCCTTTTTTATTTAAGGTTGGATATACACCCAATAATGCAATTCCAATGATTATCATAGCACCTGCCCAAATAAGCACAATCCAACTCAAACTTATAGGTAATGGCTTTACGAATGGTCTTACTGCCATTAGCCCACCTTCCATAAGCAAAGTAATGATAAATATCACTTTGTCCCATAGGAATAATTTGTTCTCTCGAATGATTGCTTTGGCGGCTGTAAGCAACATACTCCCGAACGCAAAACACCATATCATCACGCAGGCAATGTCTATCGAAGTTGCCCGAACCTCACGCAATGGCCATATTACGTAGAACACGGTCATTAAGAGTACTGTTTCTCTGAAGTTCTCCCCGTACGAAAGTTTGACTTTACTGCTCATACTTGCTATGCTATGTTGTTTCACAATATCCTCAAGGTCAATACTTTGTCTTTATGCACAGAGCATGCCGATGCCGACGCCAAGGTAGTAGAAGACTACTACTGCGAAAGGCAGGATAACGAGTGTTGCCACTACGGTACCGATGACGCGGATACGCTTCATCCATGTGAGGTTATTCCAACCTAAGGTGTGCAGAGCCGACCAGACACCGTGGTTCAAGTGGAGCCACAGAGCCGCAAACCAAATGAGGTACAATGCGCAGTAAACCTGTCCCCAGACGGGCGTGGTGAAGAGTGCCTTGACATAAGCGGCACCGTTCTGCGGGTCGAAAGCCCCCGTCGCAATGCCTGTCAGTTCGGCAAACTGCATCTTGAACCAGAAGTTGTAGAGGTGCAACACAAGGAAGCCCAGCACGCAGATACCGAGAACGAGCATGTTCTCCGACTCCCAGTCCACGCCTTCTTTCTTTGCCGTAACGGCATAGCGGTCGTTGCCGCGTGCGTGACGGTTCTGGATGGTGAGGTAAAGGGCATAGCAGAAGTGGATAAGGATGAGCAAAGCCAGCCCGAGTGTACCCACAATCGCATACCAATTGGCTCCGAGTACGGAGCAGATCCAGTTGTACGCTTCCTCCGAGAAGACCAGCGCCACATTCATGCAGCCGTGGAAGAGGAGAAAGAAAACCAGAGCAAGGCCGGTGATGCTCATAACGAACTTACGGCCAATAGATGAATCTTTTAACCACATAGATTTTTAGTTGATTTATTTGTATTAGTTTATTTGTTAGTTCTCAACGCCCGATGGGTTCGGCTTCTTCTTTCGCGAATATGCCACACCCCACATAGTGCCATGGTTGCCCACCGCACACAATCACCGCGCAAAGGTACAAAAAATATATGAGTATGGCAAATTTCCATGAAAATCCTCCCCAAAAGTGGGGAGGAGCGATTCGGAATTAAGAATTAAAAATTAAGAATTAAGAATTGCAACTATCGTCTGTCTGACATCCGACATTTGCTTGCATTATTACGCCGCGAGTTAGAGGGAAATTTGGTCGGTCAACAACTAACATACAACTAACCAACAACTATATATACATAACAGATAACAACATAGTAACCGCAACAGATAATAAACACGAATTAGCATTACCGAAGTTCTATTGAACGGACGGCTACATCGTATTATCATTCATTATCCATAAAATACAACAAAGGACATTGTACCATATCGTCATTGCATCCTTACGAAAATGTCGGCTTAATCACATACTAATCTCATACTAATCACATACTAATCTCATACTAATCTCATACTAATCTCATACACTTAACACGACGAAGACACGAGGGGAAATGCGCAATGCACAATTCGTAATGCACAATGGACGATGGGCTGTATCTGCTATGTGACGACGCAAGACGCATCGTCAAACACACTACTCTATAAAAAAGAGGGGGTCTAATAAGTCTAAAAACATCGAAAAAAACAAACAAGTCTAACGACTTGACCGCGGACGAGGCGTCCGCGTCCCCTGCGATACGGTATAATTTTACGTAAAACGACATCGGAAAAGAGACTATCTACACTTGTTAGACAGTCTCTTTCCCTATATAATCTGTTTACATCACAATATTGACAATCCTGCCGGGCACGACGATGACCTTTTTCGGGGTGGTGCCGGCGAGTTGCTTGGCGGTTTGCGGGTCGGCGAGGACGATACGCTCCACCTCCTCGCGCGGGGTGTCTTTGGCAACCTCTATCGTGAAACGCACTTTGCCGTTGAACTGCACGGGGTACTTCTGCGTGTTCTCCACCAAGTACGCTTCGTTGCATACGGGCCACTCGGCATCGCAGACGGTGGTCTCGTGTCCGCAGCGGTGCCAAGCCTCCTCGGCGATATGCGGTGCATACGGTGCCAGCAGTACGGCAAAAACCTCCAGCACAGCACGTTTGTTGCATTTGAGTGCCTGCAATTCGTTCTGTGCAATCATAAAGGCGGGGATAGACGTGTTGAACGAGAAGTTCTCTATATCCCATGTGATCTTCTTTATCAGTTTGTGCAGGCTGCGCAGTTCGTCTGCTGTGGGTGCGTCGTCAGAGAGCGTCTCGTACATGTTCCACAGGCGTTTCAGGAAGCGGTGTACGCCGTCGATACCGTTGGTATCCCACGGCTTGGACATCTCTAATGGACCGAGGAACATCTCATACAGACGGAGCGTGTCGGCTCCGAACTTCGCCACTACATCGTCGGGATTCACCACATTGAACATCGACTTCGACATCTTCTCTATCGCCCAGCCGCAGCGGTATTGTCCGTTCTCGAGGATAAACTCGGCGTCTTTGTACTCGGGCATCCATGTGCGGAAAGCGTCAATATCCAGTATGTCGTTGCTGACGATGTTCACATTCACGTGTATCGGTTGCACCTTGCCACGGTATTCGTCGGTGTCAATCAAACCGTAGGACACATACGTGTTCTGACTGCCGATTAGACGGTAAACGAAGTTCGACCGCCCCTGAATCATACCCTGGTTGATAAGTTTCTTGAACGGCTCGTCCTCGCAGATATACCCGAGGTCGAAGAGGAACTTGTTCCAGAAACGGCTGTATATAAGGTGTCCCGTAGCGTGTTCGCTGCCGCCGAGATACAGATCCACCTGCCGCCAGTAGTCGTTGGCTTCGTGTCCGACAAGGGCTTGGTCGTTGTGGTTGTCCATATAGCGGAGGTAGTATGCCGATGAGCCCGCAAACCCCGGCATCGTGCATAGTTCGAGAGGGAAGACGGTCTTGTCGTCAATGAGCGATTTGTCCACCACCTTGCGGTTCGCCTCGTCCCATGCCCAGCATTGTGCATTGCCCAATGGCGGTTCGCCCGTGCCGGTCGGCTTGAAGTCGCTGACCTCCGGCAGGCACAGGGGCAGGGCATCCTCGGGGAGCGTGTAGGGCATACCGTGCTTGTAGTAGATTGGGAACGGCTCGCCCCAGTAACGCTGGCGGCTGAAGACTGCATCGCGCAGGCGGTAGTTCACTTTCACGCGCCCGATGCCCGTGTTGGTGATGTACTCTTTCATCTTCCTGATCGCCTCTTTCACCTGCAAACCGTTCAGGAAACCCGAGTTGATCATCACGCCCTCTTTGGCGTCGAAACTCTGTTCGCTCACGTCTGCACCCTCAATCAGAGGCACGATGGGCAGGTTGAAATGCTTGGCAAAAGCGTAGTCGCGGCTGTCGTGTGCGGGTACCGCCATAATGGCTCCCGTGCCGTAACCGGCAAGTACATAGTCGCTTATATAGATAGGTATCTCCGCATTGGTGAGCGGATTGATGGCGTAACTGCCCGTGAACACGCCTGTTACGCGGCGGTCGGCGATACGCTCGCGCTCCGTGCGGTGTTTCACCATATCGAGGTAGGCGTCCACTTCGGCTTGCTGCTCGGGCGTAACCACACGGCTGACGTACTCGCTTTCGGGTGCCAGCACCATAAACGTAACGCCGAAGACGGTGTCGGCGCGGGTGGTGAAGATAGTAAACGGTTCGTCCTGTCCTTTGATGGCGAACTGCATCTCAGCCCCCTCGCTGCGTCCTATCCAGTTGCGCTGCGTCTCCTTGAGGCTGTCCGTCCAGTCGATACGGTCCAGTCCCTCCAACAGGCGCGGTGCGTAGGCACTGACACGCAGGTTCCATTGGCGCATTACACGCTGCTCCACGGGGTAACCGCCGCGCACGCTCAAGCCTTCGCTGACCTCGTCATTCGCCAGCACGCACCCCAGAGCGGGGCACCAGTTCACTTTGGTATCGGCGAGGTAGGCGATACGGTATTGCATCAGCCGTTCCTGCTTCTCCTGCTCGCTGAGGCTGCTCCACGTGGGGTCTTCCGTCTCCCATTTGGCGATTAACTTGCTGATAGGCTGCGCTTTCTGCAAGGCGGTGTCGTAGTACGAGTGAAACATCTGAATGAATGCCCATTGTGTCCAGCGGTAGAACGACGGGGCGCAGGTCTTGATTTCGCGGTCCCAGTCGTAGCAGAAACCTATCTTGCGCAACTGCTCCACGTAGTGGGCGATGTTCGCCATGGTGGTCTTCTCGGGGTGCTGTCCGGTCTGAATGGCGTACTGCTCGGCGGGCAGTCCGTACGAGTCGAACCCCATCGGGTGCAGCACGTTGAAGCCCTGCAGACGTTTGTAGCGGCTGTAGATATCGCTGGCGATATAGCCCAGCGGGTGCCCCACATGCAGCCCCGCCCCGCTCGGGTAGGGGAACATATCCAGCACGTAGTAGTGCGGCTTGTCGCTATGGTTGCTTACTTTGTACGTGCCTTCGGCATCCCAATAGGCTTGCCACTTCTTCTCAATCTCCGTAAAATTGTATTCCATAAAACTATTTACGATTTTGTCGTTCACTATTTGCTTGATTATTTTGCCATTTGGTTATTGGACTATATAACCTTTGCAAAGGTACACTAATTTTCTGATATACACAATGGTGCTGAGCATTTTTGTTGTAGTTTGTTGAGTGTTTTTGTGATGATTCATTTTGTATTTTGGAGGTGTGATTATGGTATTCTGAAAGTTCCCTGCCATTAAGATAAAGGAAAAAATCCAATCGTTAAGATTTGTACAAGACAATAACCCGTATAACAAAAGCAAGCGACACCTCTGCCGCCTGCTTAATACCATATACCATATGGATTATGTATCAAAAATTATACGCAATACCCAAACCATTCTTGGAAGCATTGATACTCCAATAGGCTTGTGGTCGCTTATTTGCGCAATTATAATTAAAAGTATCAGCACTTTTATGCATACGAGAATATCCCACAGCCAAAGTAGGAATACATGCTATTTCACACCCTAAAGCAGGTATCCATGAATATGGCAACCACCAACTAAATCCTACATCAAGTCCAACTCCTACACCAAATAGTATCCAGCCAGCAATTGCCAAATTTTGACCATTTTTGTATTGTTCATAAGCAACTGTACAATTACTTGATAAGAAATTAGCGTAACTATCTCCACGCAAAGTTCTTCCGTCATAGTAATATGTATTACCACTACGAGATACATATTTTAGAGTATTTGGCTCCTTAGTACTCTCTATCTCTTTTGTGGATTCGTGATGATCATAAACTGCTACACTACCATTTTCATAAATAATGGAACTGATTTCATTTGTTCCGAGAACAAATACAGGTCCATCGGGATTGTTTTTCTCTTTGTACTTAATTTCAGAGTTAGACACTTCGAGAATTTTTGCCTCAATTTTTTGAGCATTGTTTGTAACAATAACGTCTTGTGCCCAAGTGCTGGTAGCCATTAGCAAAATTGCTACACAGGTGAAAATTTTACCTAATAATTGTTTCATATTCGTTTGTTTTTTGTTTATTAATATACGAAAAGCGTGAACTTTCGCTTTTGTTATATTGTTTCTCTCGGGCTACCACACCCACTACATCCAATATAGGCAGAAAGTTCACACTTACGCGTGAACATTCGCTATATTTAGGGATGTAGTTCAATTTGTGGTAGATTGAGAGAATCCTTAATAAAGCAAATGCTTATTTACATATGTATTTTTTGCTGTTTTATTCCATAGGCAACAAAGTTTAATTGATTAACTTTAATTATAAGTTCGGACTTAAATCCCTTCGCATAATAGCCGACATATTCTTGTCAAGTAATCCTTGACAACTGAATTTTTGTCCAGTTCGCCCTCTTTGAAGATGTTGTTGATGTGCAAACTGACGTTCTGCTTGCTGGTGTCAAACAGAACGGTCATTTGTTGTTGCGTAAGCCATACCGTCTCATCGGCTAACTGCACATCCAACTGCAGCGTGTTGTCCGCTGTGCGATAGACAACCACGCCCTCTTCCTTCGGGTTGTATGGTACCACCTCGTTTGCCATGCTTACACCAACTTCTTCACCTGCTCATATACGTTTTGGGCGGTGAAGCCGAGTTTCTCGTCGAGGACTTTGTACGGTGCCGAGAAGCCGAAACTGTTCAGTCCCCATATAGTGCCGTTTTCGCCGATCAGTCCTTCGAGGGTGCAGGGAAGACCTGCCGTCATACCGAAGCGCACCACGCCCTTCGGTAGCACCTCGTCCTGATACTCCTGCGGCTGCCGGCGGAACAAACCCTCGCTCGGTACGCTCACCACCTGCAGGCGGATACCCTCTGCACGCAGCAGTTCGGCACCTGCCATCAGCGTCGATACCTCCGAGCCGCTTGCCAGCATCACCACTTGCGGGTTCTCGTCCTTGCTGACGATATACGCCCCTTTGCGGAAGCCGTCCAAGCGTGTGTTCGGCACGGGCGCGATGTCCTGCCGTGAGAGAATCAGTGCCGTCGGGGTGGCGGTGTTCTCCATCGCCAGACGCCATGCCATCGTGGTCTCTTCGGCGTCCGCAGGGCGCAGCACGAGCATCGACGGCTGTCCGTGGTGGTTATGCAGTTTCTCCATCAGGCGTATCTGCGCCTCCTGTTCTACGGGTTCGTGTGTCGGTCCGTCCTCGCCCACGCGGAAAGCGTCGTGGCTCCAGATGAACTTCACCGGTATCTCCATCAGCGCCGCCATACGCACGGCGGGTTTCATATAGTCGCTGAACACGAAGAACGTGCCGCACGCGGGAATGATACCGCCATGGAGCGCCATACCGATGCACACGCACGCCATCGTCAGTTCACTCACGCCGGCTTGCAGGAACTGCCCCGTGAAGTCGCCGCGGCGGATAGCGTGGGTCTTCTTGAGGAAACCGTCGGTCTTGTCCGAGTTGCTCAGGTCGGCGGACGACACAATCATATTGCCCACATGCTCTGCCAGATAGCCGAGCACGGTAGCCGAAGCGTTGCGGGTGGCGGCACCCGGTTTTTGTACAATCTCGCTCCAGTCGATACAGGGCGTCTCGCCGCTCATAAATGTCTCGTATTCGTTGGCAGCCAGCGGGTTAGCCTGTTTCCATTCGTAGTATTTCCCGTAGCGTTGGTTGGCTATCTCACGCAGTTGCGCAGCACGCCGGTCGTACAGTTCTTGCACCTCGGGGAAGATGGCAAACGGGTTCTCGGGGTCGCCGCCCAGGTGCTTGACGGTCGCTTCAAACGATGCGCCCGACTTGCTCAACGGCTGCCCGTGGGTCGAGCATTTACCCTCGAAACTCTGCCCGTCCGCAGTAACGCAACCCTTGCCCATCGTGGTGTGTCCGATAATCAGGCTCGGGCGTTTTTTCTCCTCTTTCGCACGCACCAATGCCTCGCGTATTGCGTCGGGGTCGTTGCCTGGTATCTCCTGTACAAACCAGCCCCACGCCTCGTATTTGGCTGCCACGTCCTCGTTGGTTACATCGCGGCAGTCGGTCGAGAGTTGCACCTCATTCGAGTCGTAGAACATTATCAGGTTGTCCAGCCCGAGGAAACCTGCCATACGTCCTGCGCCCTGCGAAATCTCTTCCTGCACGCCGCCGTCGGAGATAAAGGCATAAATAGTCGGGTTGTGGATAGCCCCGTAGCGGGCGTTGAACCACTTCGCCGCAATCGCTGCACCTACGGCAAACGTATGCCCTTGCCCGAGGGGACCCGACGTGTTCTCAATGCCGTGTTCGATGTCGCGCTCGGGGTGTCCGGGGACAACGCTGCCCCACTGGCGGAGCGTCTGCAGGTCTTGGAGCGAGTACTTGCCCGCCAGGCAGAGTTGGCTGTAGAGCATCGGTGCCATGTGTCCGGGGTCGAGGAAGAAGCGGTCGCGCGCCTCCCATGCGGGGTTTTCAGGGTCGTATTCGAGAAACTGAGAATAGAGCACGTTGATAAAATCCGCACCACCCATAGCCCCGCCGGGGTGTCCGCTTTTTGCTTTTTCTACAGCCGCCGCAGCCAGGATACGAATGTTATCCGCTGCCCGATTCATAAGTTTGGTAGTATTCATATTCTATTTATGTTGATGGTTTCACGATGGTGGTTCGCTGCGCGAACGATGGTGGCTTTGCGATGATGGTTGCACGTTATGTGGTGCTACGTTCCCCAAACACATGCAAATCCGCTACAAAGTTACGCAAATGTTTTGGATTGCACAACTTGTAATAGTAAAAGTCAAGCGGTTATCCGCCTCGGGCAACCTCTTGATAAAGAAAAACAATGGTCTTACAAGTGTCCTATTGAGCATTGGGAGGACAAGTGCAATCTTAAAAATTGACACTTTTTGGTGGCAGCGAGGTGGTAACGAGGTGGTAACGCTTTCCTAACGAGGTGGTAACGAATTTTATTTTACAGATATGCTACTGTCTATACGACGTCAATCTTAACAATCGTACATTTTTTGCTGTTGTGGAGTGCTGGTGGTCGTCGGGAGGATGAGTGGTTACCCGTTTTTCGATGTATTTTCTTCGGAGATGGTTCGAAGGTGCTTCGAAGGTCGTTCGGAGGTGATTCGAAGGTGGTTCGAAAAATATTCGGTTTTGCACGCCACAGATAAGCATCCGACAGGCTACAGATATTATAGAAAACGCTTTGGGTGATGCATAATTTGGTGCGGTTGTTTTGATTGCATTTGCATAAGTTCGAAAAAAGCAGTAATTTTGCGGGCTGTGGGGTTGGCTTGTGTTCTCCTCAATCAGATAGTGACGACCAATATACTCATCATACTATTATGTTTCGCCGTGTCGGTGTTTGCGACATGGGCGGTGTATCCGCTTATGTTCCGTTTCGCCACACGGCACAGGATAGAAGATTATCCCGCCAAGCGCAAACTACAACAGCACCCCATCCCCGTTTTAGGAGGGGTAACCATTGCTGTAGGTATGATTATACCGTTGATTATTAGCACATCCAGTCTGCATTGGTACATATCTGTATGGTCATTCCTGTTTATCTTTATTATGCTGATAATGGGCGTAGTGGATGATATTCGTGATTTGCCTGTTGTCCTGCGTTTCTGCCTCGAGATGGCAGTCGTAGGGATATTCGTTTGCGTGGACCAAACAATGATTGACAGTTTTCACGGACTATGGGGGGTGACCGACTTGCCGCTATGGGTTAGTATCCCGCTTAGTATCATCGCAGGCGTGGGTATTATCAACAGTATCAATATGATAGACGGTATAGATGGATATTCGTCAGGATTTTGTATAATGGCATGTTTGCTATTCGCCGTATTGTTTGCTTGTGTTGGAGAGTATGCTCTGTGTTGTTTGATGGTGATATGCATAGGTACAATGATACCATTTTTCTTGCACAATGTATTTGGTTCACGCACCAAGATGTATATCGGCGACGGGGGAACACTGATGTTGGGAGCGATAATGAGTTGTACTATATTTTGTATTCTCAAGAGCGGTTCTTCCGTAGATATGCTGCAAGATAAAGGATTCAGCCCTGTGGCATTCTGCTTGGCAGTGCTCTGTATACCTATTTTCGATACGGTTCGTGTTATGTGCAGCCGGATTGCACGCGGTGTGTCTCCCTTTACCCCTGACAAGACACACTTGCATCACCTGTTCTTGGAATTGGGATTCTCTCATATAGGCACAGCAACTGTGCTGATACTCACCAATCTGTTCATTGTTTTTATGTGGTGGGTGAGTTATGCTTCGGGTGCCTCGCAAGAGATACAACTATATATTGTACTGGCGTTGGGTATATTGAGTACGTTTGTATTCAGTATGGTGGTGCGCAAATCCATACGCCGCAAGAACGGTTTTTATCGGTGTATGACCCGTATCGGGCAACGTTCACACATAGAGAATAGCCTTGTATGGAATGCTCTCCAACGCTGCATGGATGGGAAAAACAATATCACTACAGACAAATAAGATACTATGGCATTTTTCGGATTGTTCGGCAAAGAAAAAAAAGAGACATTAGACAAGGGCTTGGAGAAAAGCAAAGAGTCGGTGTTGGGTAAAATCGGTCGCGCCATAGCAGGGAAATCTACTGTGGACGATGATGTGTTGGACGAGTTGGAGGAGGCTCTTATCACCTCTGATGTAGGAGTGGATACCACATTGCGTATCATTGAGCGCATACAGGAGCGTGTGAAGCGCGACAAGTACGTGGGGACGGACGAACTCAACCGTCTGCTGGTGGAGGAAGTAGCCGCCCTCTTGGCAGAGAACAATAGCGGAGGAGTGGCGGAGTTTGCAGACCCGCTGCCGCAGAAGCCTTATGTGATTATGGTTGTCGGGGTGAATGGCGTAGGCAAGACGACCACCATCGGGAAACTGGCATATCAGTACAAGCAGGCGGGCAAGAAAGTGTACCTCGGTGCAGCGGATACGTTCCGTGCCGCAGCGGTAGAGCAGTTGTGTATATGGGGCGAGCGTGTAGGTGTGCCTGTGATAAAGCAACAGCAGGGTTCCGATCCAGCGAGTGTGGCGTATGATACGCTGGCAAGCGCAAAAGCCAACGGGGCAGATGTCGTACTCATAGATACCGCCGGACGCCTGCACAACAAGATAAACCTGATGAACGAACTCACCAAAATCAAAAATGTGATGCAGAAGGTAGTACCCGATGCGCCGCATGATGTGATGTTGGTGTTAGACGGCAGTACAGGTCAGAACGCTTTTGAGCAAGCCAAACAGTTTACCCGCGCTACACAGGTTACATCGTTGGCTATTACCAAGTTGGACGGCACAGCCAAAGGAGGCGTGGTCATAGGCATCAGCGACCAGTTCAAGATACCGGTCCGCTATATCGGGTTAGGGGAGAAGATGGAAGACTTGCAGGTGTTCAACCGTGAAGAGTTCGTGAAATCATTGCTGCAGAGATAAGCAGCCACCCACCTACTTTATTTTTCTGTTGTTCAGTTGCTGCTGATACTTGCGTGCCGTAGCGGCATGATGCCTGTAGGACGAAGAGAACACGTGTGTACCCGAGAAGTCAGGATTAGCGCACATATACAAGTAGTCTGTCTTGGGTGCATTCAGCACAGCGTCCATCACCGAAGCACGTGCCAAGCGTATAGGTCCGGGTGGCAGCCCTGCATACTTATAGGTGTTGTAGGGTGAATCGATATTCAAATGACGTTTCAGCACACGCCGCATAGAGAAATCCCCGACCGCATAAATCACCGTAGGGCAAGCCTGCAGGGGTATGCCCTTTTGCAACCGGTTCAGGTATATCGAGGCTATGGTCGGATACTCAAAAGCCTTGTTGGTCTCCGATTCGATAATAGACGCTATCGTCGCGACCTCAACGGGAGTCAAACCTAAGTTTTCGGCTTTGGCTACACGCTCATCCGTCCAATATCGGTTGTACTCCTTGTACATCCGGTCAAACAATTGGTCTGCCGTCATAGTCCAATACACCTCGTATGTATTCGGGATAAACAAACAGATGGCCGTCTCCGGTCGCATGCCATACTTACTCACATATCGGGCAGAGTCAAGCCGAACTTTAACTGATGCGGAATCCAACAGCAGTTGTTTGTCAAGCACTGCTGCCAACTGTGCAGGAGTACGCACACTTTGCGTAAACGACAATCGTATCGGGGTCTGCTCGCCTAGTTGAAGACGCCGTATCAGATGCCTGTCACCTATACGGGCAGGGAAATGATAATAGCCTGCCTTGGGGTGCCGATACAGCATACGCCGCGCGTGCAACCGGAAAGCCCGCTCCGATCCCACGGCATAATCAGACCGCATTATGTCGAACAATGAGTCTGCCGTTGCATTGGGATACACATAATACCCGTGCCCCTCACCATCATAAGAAGAGAAATTGCACACCTCCAAACGGTAGTACTGCTCCAAACATATCGCCAAACCTGCCAATAGAACAACCAATACTATCGATACCGATATAATAACACGCTTTCGCTTCATATACTCTTTCTGTACGCTTATTTGCAGGCACAAAGGTACAACTTATAATCCGATTATCCAAGACTTGTTTGCGCATATCATTTCTTTTGCCTACCTTTGTGGCGAATTGATAATAACAAGACGTATCACTAATATATTCATATCATGAAAATAGTACTTATTACCGGTGCAACAAGCGGTATCGGAGAGGCTTGTGCCCATAAATTTGCAGAGAATGGCTACAACCTCATCCTCACCGGGCGCAAGCAGAACCTCTTGGATGCGCTCAAAAGCAAATTGGAAAAAGAATATCACGTCCATGTCCTGTGCCTCAACTTCGATGTGCGCGATGCTCAGGCTGCCAAGGCGGCAATAGACTCGCTATCTGATGATTGGCGCAACATTGATGTACTCATCAACAATGCAGGATTGGCACTCGGGCTGGAACCTGAGTACGAAGGTGATATGCAGGACTGGGACATTATGATAGACACCAATATCAAAGGTCTGCTGACCATGACGCGCTACGTGGTACCTCTTATGGTGGCGCGCAATAGCGGGCAGGTTATCAACATCGGCAGTGTGGCAGGGGATGCCGCTTATGCGGGAGGTAATGTCTATTGTGCCACCAAAGCGGCTGTCAAAACCCTTAGCGATGGACTGCGTATTGATGTGGCGGACAAGAACATTCGGGTAACCAATATCAAACCCGGATTGGTGGAAACGAACTTTAGTGTAACACGCTTTCATGGCGATGCTCCGCGTGCAGAGAAAGTATATCAAGGTATCAAACCCCTGACAGGAGAGGATATTGCCGACGTGGCATACTATGCCGCCTCCGCACCTGCCCACGTGCAGATAGCCGAAGTCTTGGTGTTGGCTACCCATCAAGCCAGCGGCAGTGTAGTGTACCGGCAATGATTACGGATGCCTATTACAACATAGCAGGACACACATTCGAGGTAAGTACTGTCGAGTTTTCCTTGGAGCAAATGGAGAATATGTGCCCTTTTGCGGTCCCTCCCGTAGAAGAGCCTGTATTCTGTATATATATTATCCAGAAGGAGATAGCACCCACTATGGAAACTCCCCCGCTGTGGGTGGATATGCAGGGCGAGGACATGCCACGCATTGAAGTGTACCATACGTATGATAAGTGGGTGTTTCGCATAGCTATGACAGCCAAAGCCCCTGTATGTTGCAGGTTGATTTGCCCGGATGATTTCAAAGAAGTATGGCTGGAGATTGCGCCCAAGGAAGAGAATGTGCGGTTCTGTATCGACAACGCCATAATGCTGCTCTATGCCTTTCGCACCGCCGCGCTGCGGACATTGGAGATGCACGCCGCAGTGGTGGTCAAAGACGGACAAGGGTTCGTCTTCCTCGGCAAGAGCGGCACCGGCAAATCCACCCATGCACAGCAGTGGCTACAGGCTTTCGACGATGCCTACCTGCTCAATGACGACAACCCTGTACTGCGGGTGATGGACAATGGCGAAGTGCGTGTGTTCGGCACCCCCTGGAGCGGCAAGACACCTTGCTACAAGAACGACTCGGCACCTGTGGCTGCCATCGTAATGCTCAGCCAGGCTCCGGAGAACAGTCTCCGCCGACTGCGTCTGCCTGAAGCCTATGCTGCCATTCTGTCTTCCGCGTCTGGACTCAAAAACGAACCGCAAATGGCAGAATCGATGTACAATACCATACGCCATATTGTGACGACCACCCCCTGCTATCACCTTAATTGTCTCCCCAATACCGATGCAGCAAAAGTATGCTATGGAGAAAGAGAATAGTATACTACTACCCGAAATCCAACGGCTATTGGAAAAGGGACATCACGTGCAGTTCACGCCACGAGGAGTGAGTATGCGACCCTATATAGAAGGCGGACAAGACAGCGTGCTGCTGGAGTACCCTACCCGTCCGCTGCGAGCGGGAGACATCGTGCTGGCAAAATGCGGCGAGACATACCTGCTACACCGTATCATATCTTACAACGGCGAGCAGATTATCCTGCGTGGCGATGGCAATCTCTATGACACCGAGTCCTGCTCGCGCCATGATGTACTGGGTATCGTAACTATGATTCTGCGAAACGGTACGCGGAGGATACCCCCCACACGTGCCGTACTATGGAGGCACCTACCCTATACCGCACGAAAATACGGACTGAAGATGTATAACAAATACCGCAAATGGCACTCTTTTAGAATATGAAAACAAAAAACGGATTCCGACTGCGCGAACTGGGAGGAGACTATATCCTCATCGGTGAGAGTATGAAACTTGTCAACTTCGACAATCTCGTTACCTTCAACGATAGTGCTGCCTATCTGTGGCGCAACGTAGAGGGTAAAGAATTCACCTTGGACACCCTGACCCAACTGCTAATGGAGGAGTATGAAGTGGACGCACCTACCGCCAAGCATGATGCGCAGCACACCCTGAACTGCTGGATACAAGCCGGCATCATAGAGTAACTATGAGCAAAGAAGAAGCTGTCTTTATCCATATCCTGCGCAATGTACTATGGGGGGACAACAGTCCTGCCCCCGATTTGTCTTATGCTACCGCCAACATCGACTGGGAGCAACTGCTACGCATCGCGCACAAGCAGAGTTGCCTCCACGCAATCAATGTGTGGATGCTCAAAAACCACATACCAAGCCCCTATACGCAGTACTATAAAGCAAATGTCTTCCTTACTCTGCAGCGGCAGGCACGCCTCAACCAATTAGCGGCGGAGGTCATCGAACTGCTACGCGAACATGGCATAGCGGCGGTCCTGCTCAAGGGCTATCCTCTGGCACTGCTTTATCCCGACCCCGATATGCGGGCGTATGGCGATGTGGATATCTATGTGGGCGAGCAAAACTATGTACGTGCTGCCGAAATCGTAACCGCCGCATACCCTCAGCACTACGACCATTCGGACATCAACAACAACTGGGTGCACTATGTCCTCTATCTGGATGACCACGAAGACCAAGTCATTGAACTGCACCGTACTACCACGCGACTCAAACGCAACAGCGGAGACACCGTATGGCAACAATATACAGAGCATTGTCTGCAAGAAGAAAACACGCCCTCCGTTCCCATCTGCGGAACAGACATTCCCGTGCCGCCGGCAAACTACAATATGCTCTACCTCTTTATGCACGTGTGGCACCACTTCGAGGAAACCAACGGCGTGGGGTTTCGACAAATAGCGGACTGGACATTGGCTATACATCATGCCTATCTGCAAACCGACACACAGCAATGGCAACAGCAGGTTAGTGAAATCAAACGCATTCTCGATGCCCTTGCACTGACCTCCGTATGGCAACTCTTCGGGCATGTCGTTGTGGATGTGCTGCACCTCCCTGAGGAGGAATTCCCTCTCTATACACGCGCTCATAAACTGCGCGGCAATAGGCTCCTGCGGCAACTCTTGCGCGACGGACACTGGCAAAGACCAACAGCGTTCAATCTGAAAGAAATCGCACTGATGAGACCTTTCCACGGCACAAGACCCAAGCACATACGCCCGCTGCAAGTGCTATACACTTTCTACCGGCTCACCTTCGAGGCACTGCAACGCGCCAAACTCTTCCCCCGCTATGCATGGGCGTGGTATCGCACCGCCCTTCACGCTGCCGTCACCAAACACCGGAATTGACAGCAGGAACCATGCCTGCTTTCCAATGTTCTCAATTGTAAATGCTTATAAATATACACTTTCAACGAGAGGATAAGAGATATTTTACACGGTCGTAAAGGCTCAATTATTAATATCTATTGCACATCCGACACAAGAACTCCGCGCAGTATAGTTATACTTACCCATATCCCCAAAAATGGGTAAATATCACACTCCGTTTGTTTAATCACCTGAAAAGCAGTACTTTTGCTGAACAAATCAAGATATTTCAATGCGCATAATGATATGAACAAACTCTCTCAACTATCACCCGAAATACGGGGAATACTGCTGAAAATAGTCATTGCAAGTGTACTATTGGCAGTGGCTGTAGTGGTGGAACATACTATCCCGATGCCATTGTGGGCATTGCTACTGGTGTATCTGGTGCCGTATATGGTGGTTGGTTGGGACACGCTGCACGAGGCGGCAGAACATATTGCACACGGAGAGGTGTTTGATGAAGACTTCCTGATGTCTATTGCCACCTTGGGAGCATTGGGAATAGGTTTCCTGCCCGGGGCGGAGAACCAGTTTCCCGAAGCCGTGTTTGTGATGTTGTTCTTCCAAGTGGGTGAGTTGTTTGAGACGATTGCGGAGGGACGTAGCCGCAAGAGTATCTCGCAGTTGATGAATATCCGTCCCGATACGGCGCATGTGGAGCGTGAAGGCAAAGTGCTGACCGTCAGTCCGGACAATGTGCAAGTAGGTGATACGGTAGTCATCAAAGCAGGAGAACGTGTCCCTTTGGACGGCGTAGTGATTGAGGGCGATTCCAATCTGGACACGGTAGCCCTGACAGGAGAAAGCGTACCTCGGACCATACACACAGGCGATACCATTGTATCAGGGTGCATCAACTTGACAGGGCTGTTGCGTGTGCGTGTCACAAAGCCTGCCGGAGAGTCCACTGCCGCCAAGATATTGGAGTTGGTGGAGAACGCAGGTGAGAACAAGTCGAGAAGCGAACATTTCGTAACCCGTTTTGCCAAAGTATATACGCCTGTCGTGGTATGTGCGGCAGTGGTTTTGGCTTTTCTCCCGCCCGTATTCTGTGCGGGTGCATATATAGATGCACTGCCTGTATGGCTGTATCGGGCATTGACGTTCCTTGTGGTGTCCTGCCCATGTGCGCTGGTGATTTCTGTACCGTTGTCCTTCTTCGGAGGCATTGGCGGCGCATCAAAAAAGGGTATTCTTATAAAAGGTGCCAACTATCTGGAAGCATTGTCCAAGTTGGATATAGCGGTCTTTGACAAGACAGGTACGCTGACCAAGGGCGTGTTTGCGGTTAATGTGGTGCACCCTCACGACATCACTGAGACCGAACTGCTGCACCTTGCCGCACATGTAGAGCATTACAGCAACCACCCTATTGCCATATCATTGCGCAACGCATACCCCAATGAGGCTACAGACAACTGCAGTGTGGAGGACGTGGAAGAGATAACAGGTGAAGGTGTCAAGGCACGTGTCAACGGGCGTGAGGTATATGTGGGCAACGACAAACTGATGAGCGCGATAGGTGCCGATTGGCATGAATGCAGCCTGCAGGCACAAGGCACTGTGATACACGTGGCAATAGAGGGGAAATACGTGGGGCATATCGTGATTTCAGACTGTATCAAAGAGGATGCCGAGGAAGCAGTGCGGGCATTGAAACGCGCAGGTGTCCGCAAGACCGTGATGCTCACAGGCGACCATAAAGCAGTAGGAGCGTTTGTGGCTAATAAGGTGGGTATCGATGAGTACCATGCTGAACTTATGCCTGCGGACAAGGTAGCGCAGGTGGAAAGGCTGTTGAGCGAGAAAGAGCATGGTCGGACGCTTGCTTTCGTGGGAGACGGTATCAATGATGCCCCTGTGCTGGCACGTGCCGATGTGGGTATAGCTATGGGCGCATTGGGGTCCGATGCTGCCATTGAGGCTGCCGATGTGGTGCTGATGGACGATAAGCCGTCTAAGATTGCCACAGGCATAGAGATTGCCAAAAAGACGCTCCGCATAGCATACGAGAATGTGTATTTCTCCATTGGCATAAAAGTGGCGGTACTGATACTGGCTACATTCGGTATAGCGAATATGTGGATGGCTGTATTTGCCGATGTAGGTGTAACGGTACTTGCCGTACTGAATGCCATGCGGGCACTGAGAGCGTAAAATGCGTGTTTTTATGGGGGTTGGTTTGTATAATCCGAAAAAAACAACTACCTTTGTGCCGTGTAATATAATATAAACAACTCAAGAGATGGAAAATCGTAGAAACGAGAGGAATGAACCCGAAATAGTGTATTCGCGTTCAGTGAAAGCAGGTAAGCGTATTTATTATTTGGATGTCAAGAAAGCACGTAACGAGGATCTTTACTTGTGCATCACTGAGAGCAAACGCAAGACGGGTATGGAAGAAGAGTTTCCCCAGTTCGAGAAACATAAAGTATTCCTGTATAAAGAGGACTTTGCACACTTCACGGAAGGGCTGAATGATGTAATCAAGTATGTGCAGAACCAGTTGGGAGACATCGCAGAGCGTGAGGAGTGGACTCCCCGTGATGACAAAGAGGAGAGCACAAATGCTGCTGACGGACCTTATGCTACAGCGACACCCGACCGTGAAGACAGCGCAGACGCAGAGGAGGATAAGCCTCGCCGTGGTTTCTTTGACCGCTTCAAGAAAGACTAAGCACAGACCAAGTACTGTAAAAGAAAAGTAAGTCCTGTACGCAAGTATCGACTTTTATGTATGGAGGTTGCCTGATAACTTTAGGCAACCTCTTTTTATGATAGTACTTCTATATGTTGTCCTCAAGGAGGTCGGGGCGGCGTTCCTTGGTGTGGCGGAGGGATTCTTCGTAGAGCCATTCGTCAATCTTCGCCTGATTGCCCGATATGAGTATATCAGGAACACGCCAACCCTTGTACTCGGCAGGGCGGGTGTAAACGCCGGGCTCCAAGAGTCCGTCCTGGAAACTGTCGCTAAGAGCACTGGTTTCGTCGCCGAGGGCTCCGGGAAGGAGGCGGACAATGGCGTCCGTCATAATGGCAGCGGGCATCTCTCCGCCCGTGAGGACAAAGTCACCAATCGTATATTCCTTGGTAATGAGGTGGTCACGGACACGCTGGTCCACGCCTTTGTAGTGCCCGCAGAGTATGATGATGTTCTCTTTGAGCGAGAGAGCGTTTGCCTCGCGTTGGGTGAAACGTTCCCCATCGGGGGCGGTGAAGATAATCTCATCGTAGTGACGCTGTGCGGTGAGGTAGGAGATGGCACGGTCGATGGGTTCGATTTGCAAGACCATGCCCGCGCCGAAACCAAAGGCGTAGTCGTCCACCTTGCGGTGCTTGTCAAGGGTGAAGTCGCGGAGGTTGTGCACATATATTTCGGCAAGGCCCTTGTCCTTGGCACGCTGCACTATGGAGTGGTTGAGCGGTGACTCCAGTAACTCGGGGCAAGCGGTGATGATGTCGATACGCATGGTAATTATGAATTATGAATGAAGAATTATGAATTAAGAATGGCAACTATTGTTGGGCTTGTGTAGTGATATTAACGACGCAAGACACATTGTCTATACGTGTGGTTTACCGCGGGCGGGGCGCCCGCGTCCCCGGCATATACCCGGCACATCCTCGCGGTATTGTCGGCTTAATCACATACTAATCACATACTAATCACATACTAATCACATACTAATCTCATACACTTAACACGAGGTTGACACGGCATATATACGACGTTCACACAATGTTTATCCGACTTTTATCTGACATATTATGGAACGGGGTCGTAGCCTGAGCCGCCCCATGGGTTACAACGGAGTATGCGCTTCACGCCGAGCCAGCCGCCTTTGAAGATACCGTACTTCATGACCGCTTCCACCATATACTGACTGCAGGTGGGTGTGTAGCGGCAAGAAGGGGGCGTGAACGGCGAGATGCAGTACCTGTAGAAATACACAGGTACGAGGAAGGCTTTGCGTATGAACGTTTTGACGGTCATTGGGCAGGTGCGTCCGTTTGGGACAGGCGTTTGAGGGCACGGCGCATGGCTTTGTCGATGACGTGGTAGTCGTGCATGTCCTTCTCCATGTAATTGAAGGCTACTTGGAAGGTCTTGCCCGTGTCGGTGAGTATATGCTTGTTGAGCCTGTACGCCTCGCGCATCTGACGGCGGAGACGGTTGCGGTCCACGGCGTGCTTGAAGAGGGACTTGGGTGCCCAGATGAGTACTTCCGTCGGGGCATCGTCTATGGGCAAGTAGGTAACGCGCAAGGGCCACACGACAAAGCGTTTGCCGTGGTGATAGAGTTGCTCGATGCGCGTCTGCCCACAGAGTTTTTCAGCCTTCGGGAAAGTATGGGTCATTCCTCGTGTTGCGCCTCTAAAAAGTTCTTGATAGCGGTGGTGATGCTCGGGCACTCGGGCGTAGGAGCCTTGATGTCAATACGATAGCCGTTCTCTTCGAGTGCGGCAGCGGTGTTCGCCCCGAAGCAGGCAATGACGGTGTCGCCCTGCTGCCAGTCGGGGAAATTCTTCTTGAGGGAAGCGACGCCGGCGGGTGTGAAGAGGACAATCATGTCGTAGTTGAAGGGTTGGTCGGATGACCAGTCAACAGGTACGGTGCGGTACATGACGGCGGGTTTGACGACGATATTGTGTTTGGCAAACATATTGATGTCGTCGTCGTTATGCACATCGGACATGACCATGAGGTATTTCTCGTTGGGGCGCCGGTGCATGGCAGGCAGGAGTGTCTCGAACTTGTTGTTCTCGGCAGTAAACACGCGTCGTTTGCGGTACTGGATGTACTTCTGGAGGTAGTTGCCCACCGCCTCGGAGATGCAGTAGTAGTGCATGGTCTCGGGTACTTGGAAGCGCAGTTCCTCGCAGAGGTGGAAGAAATGGTCCGCCCCGAGACGGGAGTTGAGCAGAATGGCATTGTAGTCTTCGAGGTAGATATGCTGGTCGCGGAACTCGCGCGGCGTCAGACTCTCTACGCGTATCAATTGCCGAAAGTCACAATGTACCCCGAAGCGCGTTTCCATATCGGCGTACGGGTTACGCTCGGTCTGTGGTCTCGGCTGTGAAATGAGAATGTTGGTTACCTTTTTCATTTATACAATTAGTTTTGCCCATAAGAAAGTACCACACAAGGGTACAATCTCTAAACTGATGAAATACAACAATATATACAGCAGGGAGGGAATACCGGTATAGAACATCAGTATTCCTTTGCCCAGTATAGCCACGGAAAACAATATCAACACAATGCCGCAGAGGATATAGAGCGCCGGCGTGCATGCCCAGTTGGTCATCAGCAGCATGACGACCCACAACAGTACGCCTGTCAGGTTGCGAATGAAACTGCATTGCTCCAATGCCTGGGACAATTGGCGGGACGGCAGGAAGACGCTGCCCACCCCATATATGAGCAAGGCTTGGAGCGTCAGGACAGCGACTGTCACCCCTGCGACTTTGGCGTAGTTGAGCAGCGTGAAAGCACAACCCGCAGAGCATACCAACATATAGACGGTCAGAGCCAACACACCCACACGAAAGATGACGGATATGATTTCTGCCAGCAGGTTGCGGCTGTAGGCGATGTAGGTGCGCTCGGAGTGGCTGAGGAGGGTTCGGACGATTTCGCGGGGGCTCCTGAAGATGGTTCTGCTCAGAATCAACAGCAATCCCAATATGAACAGCAGCCAAGCCACCCATGGTTCGGAATACGGTGTTGCAATATGCGGAATGCTGTTCATAGACGGGCTTAGATAGATGCTAATCTGCGTGTCTGCTTGTCCCATTCGGGCATGGATAGGATGGAAGGAATGACCTCTTCGGGGCGGGAGACGACGGAGTACATCTGTTGGTGAACAGGGCGCATCATCTGCTCGCTGACCATGTAGTCGAGGCAAGAGAGGAGGCGGTCGTAGTAGCCGTCGGTGTTGAGGATGACGACGGGTTTGCCGTGGAGCCCGAGTTGCTTCCACGTGAGGCACTCGAGCAGTTCCTCGAAAGTGCCGATGCCGCCCGGGAGTGCCACCATGGCATCTGCCATCTCGCAGATTTTGGCTTTGCGCTCGTGCATGGTTCGGGTGATGACGGTGCGGGTGCTACGGGGGTTGTTCCACCCCTGCTCTACCATGAACTGCGGTATCACGCCTACGGCTTCTCCGCCGTTGTCCAACGCCCCTCGGGATACTGCTGCCATCAAGCCGATACCGCCGTCGCCATATATAAGGCGGATATGCTGCTCTGCCAGCAGTTGCCCCAACCGGTATGCCGCTTCCATATACGAAGTCCGCACCTTATTGGAACTTGAGCAATAGACTGCTATTGACGATAATCTCTCCATACCTTCCAACTGTTTTGCGTCCTGTCAAGACGCACGAAAGAGCCTGCAAAATTACAAAAAAATATCGACATATTTGGAGTTTCGACGGATTATTTGTAATTTTGCGCCGAAAATCGGTATGTTTTTGGAAAATGGCGATAGAAATCAAGCAAGTTACCACACGTTGCGGACTAAGAAAGTTTGTGGAGTTTGGTAATGACCTATATAGAGATTGTGAGAATTTTTGTCCGCATTTGGTGATGGACGAGATGAACACTTTCGATGTGAAGAAGAACCCCGCGCACGAGGTGTGCGACTATGTGCTGTATATGGCGTACAGGGATGGCAAGCCCGTGGGACGGATAGCAGGTATTATCAACTATGCCGCCAACGAGAAATGGGGTGTGAAGCATGTGCGTTTCGGTTGGATTGATTTCGTGGACGATGAGGAGGTGAGCAAGGCATTATTAGACGCAGTGGCAGCATGGGGCAAGGCAAAGGGGATGGACGCGCTGAACGGTCCTGTGGGATTTACCGATTTCGACTTTGAGGGGTTGTTGATAGAGGGGTATGAGTACCTGGCACCGATGGCATCGCTGTACAATTATCCGTATTATGTGCGTCATTTGGAGCATTACGGGTTGGTGAAGGAGAACGACTGGATTGAGTTTCAGATAGTTCCTCCGCAGGAGATGCCAGAGCGATTGGCGCGTGTGGACAAGATAGTGCGCGAGCGGAGCCATGTGCGCGTGGACAAGGTGCGCAGTTGCAAGGAGTTGGTTCGCAAGTACGGCATTGAGTATATGGACGTGATAGATGCCGCCTACCAGAAACTGTATAACTTCCAGCCGCTTACGCAACGGCAGAAGCAATACTACTGCAATATGTATTTCCCGATGGTGAACTTTGATTTTGTGACCATTGTGGTGAACGAGAACAACGAAGTAGTGGGTGTGGGTGTCGGTATGCCGGACATATCGCAGGCGTTGCGCAAGTGTCACGGGCATCTGTTTCCGTTCGGGTGGTACCATATCCTGAAGGCTCTGCACGCCAAGAAGATGGAGGCGTTTGACTTGCTGCTGATTGCTGTTCGTCCTGATTATCAGGACAAAGGCATAAATGCGGTGATACTGATGGACCAGCATCCGTATTTTCTGAAGTACGGAATCAAGCGCGTGGAGACGACCTCTATCATGGAGACCAACTACAAGAACCAAGCCAACTGGGAGATGCTGCCGCACAAGGTGCACAAGCGTCGCCGCGCCTATATCAAAAGCATTTGACAGATGACCACTAACACCTCATATAGTAGTGCTGTTGAGCAGTTGTGTGCCTATTTGGATGAGCATGGTATGCGTCATACACGTGAACGTGAGGTGATATTGGAAAAGGTATGTGATTTGCGGTGTTTCTCGGTAGAGCAGGTGCGCAATGTGTTGACGGAAATGACTATCAGCCGTGCCACTATCTACAATACACTGGATGTACTGCAGAAAGCGGGAATCATACACCGCCTTGACAAGGAGTTCGGTGTGCGGGCAGGGCAGTATGAGGTGGTGCAAGCCAATGCTTCGCATATACAGATTATCTGCCAACGGTGCGGACGTGTGAGCGAGGTGCGGGATACAACCATCAACCGCATGTTGGCGGACAAGCGTTTCACGAATTTCAATCCGCAGCGGTTCTCCTTGTATATATACGGGACGTGTAAGGTGTGCCGCAGAAAACCGATTGTGGCGGACAGGTAAAGTATTCATAGTAGTTATTAAGACAAAGGAAAAGATGTATTGGGCGTTATTTATAGTAATCGCATTGGTCAGTTGGGGCGTGAGTGCCCTGCTGGAGCACCGTTTCAAGGAGTACTCAAAGGTGCCTCTTGGTATGACGGGACGTGAGGTTGCCGAGAAGATGTTGCGCGATAACGGTATCACCGATGTGAAGGTGACGTGTGTGCGAGGGCATCTGACCGACCATTATGACCCGCGCAGTCAGACGGTGAACCTGTCGGAGTCCGTATATAACTCTGACTCTGTGGCGGCAGCAGCCGTGGCAGCACACGAGTGTGGTCATGCCGTGCAACATGCTACCGCTTATGCGCCGCTGAAGTTGCGTAGTGCATTGGTGCCTGTGGTTGAGTTCTCGTCCCGATGGGTGACATGGGTGTTGTTGGCGGGTATATTGTTTGTGGAGGCCTTTCCGCAGTTGTTGGAGATAGGTATTGCATTGTATGCACTGACCACGTTGTTTGCATTTGTCACTCTGCCTGTGGAGATTAATGCCAGCAAGCGTGCCGTGTCTTGGTTGGAAGAGGCTGGTATCACTGACCGTGAGACTACTCCGCTTGCCGCATCTGCCCTGCGTAGCGCGGCTTATACGTATGTGGTGGCAGCCCTTGCCTCTTTGGGTACGTTGGTATATTATATCCTTATCCTTGTCGGCAACCGCCGCAATTAGCAGACGCAGGAAATTATTATGTAGGAAGTTATTATTTTTTTATTACAAAGAGGCCCCGTAGCTTAGTTGAATAGAGTGTCAGATTCCGGTTCTGAAGGTCCTGGGTTTGAGTCCCAGCGGGGTCACAAATGCAAAACGCCAAGTATCTTACTATTAGACACTTGGCGTTTCTGTTTTTGTTATTTTGACGGCGTTTGTTTAAGTTGGATTTGGCTATGGCTTGTCGGGGTGTCGTGTTTTGCTCCTATTTCATAGACTTGTATGTAGTGCCAAATCTTGCTGTCGGGAGCACCTCATCGCAGAACGATCACGTAACAGCGTCCTCAATGATGCCCGGCGTAGTTGTTCAGGGCGCGTTGCTTGTAGTCGCGTCCGAGGTCGTGCCAACCACATACAGACTGCCACATAAGCGTCCTAATAGTTGTCCTTGAGCACATAAATCTATACGCCTAAAAAGAGGCTGTCTAACAAGTATCGTTTGGCAGTCTCTTTTCTGTAGAGTATGGTTGTGTGTAAAATATAAAAGTT
>CAKVBV010000017.1 GCA_934725535.1 uncultured Bacteroidales bacterium
TTCACGCTCACGGTGAAGGATGGTTCGGTATTGGAAATCAGTTACATGGGCTACAAGTCGGTGGAGATGAAGGCTGCTGCCAACATGCGTGTGCAGTTGGGCGAGGACACCGAGTTATTAGACGAGGTAGTGGTAGTGGGCTACGGCGTGGTGAAGAAGAACGACGCTACCGGTTCGGTAACCGCTATCAAACCCGATGACATGAACAAAGGCCTGACCACCACCGCCACCGATATGCTTTCGGGCAAGATTGCCGGTGTGAATGTAACGAGTAATGACGGTAAGCCCGGTGGCGGAGCCACTATCCGTATCCGTGGCGGCTCGTCATTGTCGGCAAGCAATGACCCGTTGATTGTCATAGACGGTTTGGCTATGGACAACAATGGTATCCCCGGAGCCTCGAACCCATTGTCGATGGTTAACCCGAATGATATTGAGACCTTTACGGTGCTGAAAGACGCTTCTGCCACTGCTATCTATGGTAGCCGTGCCAGCAACGGTGTCATAATCATCACGACAAAGAAAGGTAAAGCCAACCAGAAACTGAAGGTGACTTATGACGGCAACGTCAGTGCCAACATACTGACCAAGACCATGGCTGTAATGACAGGTGATGAGTACCGTGCGTACATGAACAACGCATCAGACCTCGGTACTGCCAACACCGATTGGCAGCGTGAGATTTACCGCACGGGCATCTCTACCGACCACACTATCAGTTTGATGGGTGGCACCAAACACATGCCCTATCGTGCATCGGTCGGCTACACGGATGCCAATGGTATCGTTAAGACCAGCAATATGCAGCGTGTGACGGCTTCGATGAATCTGTCGCCGTCATTCTTGGATAACCACTTGAGTTTCAATCTCAATGCCAAGGGTATGTACATCTACAACCGCTATGCAGACGGAGGCGCAGTGGGTGCTGCTATTGCCTTTGACCCGACACGCACCGTGGAAGGTCCTTATGCAGAGTTCGGCAACTATTACCAAACGCCCAAGTCTGCCGCAGACCTGAAAGACCCATCATGGACGGTGATGAGCAATACCAATACGCCACAAAACCCCGTGGCACTGCTCAATAATAAGAACGACCGCGCCAACTCGGGGGTATTCGTGGGCAACTTGGAAGCCGACTATAAGATTCACGGCTTCGAAGACCTGCGCTTGCACGCCAATTTCGGTGCAGACTACTCGTATGGCAAGCAATACACGACCATTCTGCCTACATCATATTCCGATAACTACTACGGCTATGACGGATACAATGAGAAGCACAAATACAACCTGCAGTTCAATGCGTATGCACAATACTATAAGGACTTCACAGAAGCACAACACTTTGATATTATGGCAGGTTATGAGTGGCAGCACTTCTACAACGATTCTTATGATGACAAGAGTGGTTTCATGGGCCCCGAAGCCTTTGCAGCACGCGATATGGAGCAACGCTACAATGTTTACCAACATACCTACAAGACCGAGAGTTATCTGGTTTCTTTCTTCGGACGTATTAACTGGATTGGTTGGAATCAAATTATGCTGACGGCTACCGTGCGTGGTGATGGTTCTTCCCGTTTCCACAAAGGCAATCAGTGGGGAGTATTCCCGTCTGTGGCATTGGGTTGGAAGATAAAGGAATCTTTCCTCAAAGACGTGAATTGGTTGGACGATTTGAAACTGCGTGCAGGCTATGGTATCACAGGTCAGCAGAACTTGGACAGAGGTGATTATCCCGGCTTGGCGCTCTATGCTCCCAGCCAGCAACATGCAGACTATACGCTTGGTGAGATAGACCCGACAACAGGTGAGTATATTTACCATCAATCAGTGCGTCCACAAGCATACAACCCTGATTTGACATGGGAAAAAACCACAACATACAATGCAGGTTTGGATTTCGCTTTCCTTAAGAACCGTATATCGGGTTCATTGGATTACTACTACCGTTATACTACAGACTTGATTGCCATGGTGGACGTACCACTGGGAACCAACTTTAAGAATCAGGTGATTTCCAACATCGGTTCTCTGTCCAACCAAGGTGTGGAGTTCATGCTCAATGGCGTATTGATTGACAACAAGCACCTCAAGTGGGACATGGGTGTGAATTTCACCTACAATGTAAACAAGATTGAGCATCTGACTTCGGGCGAAGGCGATGATTACTACGTAGCCACAGGTGGTGTAAGTTCGGGTACCGGAAATACTATCCAGCGTCATCAGGAGGGATATGCAGCAAACACGTTTTTTGTATATGAGTCCTATATGACGGAAGACGGTGTGTTGGAAATCACCGACCAGAACGACGATGGTGTCATCAATGACAAGGACTTGATTCCTTACCACAGTGCAGCACCTGATTTCCAGATTGGTTTCCAAACCAAGTGGCAGTTCTATAACTTTGACCTCAGTTTCTCTCTGCGTTCCAATATAGGCAACTATGTATATAATGATGTTCTTGCCGGTAAAATGCAGAATATGAAGACATTGGCACGTGAAGGCGGTTACACCAATGTGCTACTTGCCGCACAAGAGCCTTATGAGGCAATTCTCAACAGCCAAACCGTGACTACCGACAATGCATGGCGTATGTCAGAGTTCGTGGAGAACGCATCATTCTTACGCTGCGACAACATCACACTGGGCTATACATTCAACAAGCCGAAAATCAAGGCTCGTATTTATGCTACAGTATCTAACCCGTTTGTTATCAGCAAGTATCGCGGTTTAGACCCAGAGGTGTACTACGCAACAAGTGCAACAGACACGCACTATGGCATTGACAACAACATCTATCCCCGCTCCATGGCAGCGACATTGGGTGTTAGCCTGCAATTCTAACCTGTTAACATAGAGAAAGATATGAAAAAGTTATATAAATATACTGTTGCAGCAGCATTTACCTTGTTTGGTATGACTGCTTGTGTGCAAGACTTGAACGTAAATTCCATTGACCCCAACAATGTATCTGAAATCAATGTGGACCAATTGTTGGGTAAGATTTATGCCACTCTCGGAACCACAGGGCAGAAAGGTCCCGACGGTGAAGGGGATATTGAGGGGTTGGACGAGGGTACATCATCACTTTTCCGAATGACATTTGAGTTGAATGAGTTTCCATCCGACCAAGTATATTGGATTTGGCCTGACGTAGGTGTGGATGATGTACGCAAGGCTACGTGGACTGCCGACAACTCATTGGTACGCGGTGCTTACAGCCGCTATATCTTCGACATTACTCTCTGCAATTTCTATTTGGAGCAGTATGCAGACGTGGACGCCACCAAGACAGCGGAGGTGCGCTTTATTCGCGCGCTGAACTACTGGTATCTGTTGGATATGTTCGGCACCTGCCCATTCAATTTGCCTGCTGACGAGTTGAATAATTATGACAAGAAAGGCGAATTGACAGGCGACTACGATGAGTATCCTAAGCAAATTACGCGAAAGAATCTTTACGAATGGATTGAGAAAGAGTTGCTGGATATTGAGCCTCTTCTGACTGTTGACCGTAATGCATACTATTACCGCGTGGACAAAGTGGCGGCGCAAATGCTGTTGGCACGCCTATATTTGAATGCCGCAGTCTATACTGCTGACCCGCAACAGTACTATGACCCGGCCACAGGAACACCACAATGGGCTAAAGCTGCGTCTTATGCAGAGCAGGTGATGAGTGCCACGACATTGGCATCTAACTATAAGTACCTATTTATGGGTGATAATGACAACTTGTCGGCTGTGAATGACGCTTACAAGGAGATTATTCTTCCTGTAGCACAAGACGGCGACCATATACAGAGTTGGGGAGGTTCGATGTTCCTCATCGCCGCATACTACTCGGATGGTCTTCCATCATGGGGTATCACAGATTCATGGAAGTGTATTCGTACACGCAAACAATTGGTTTCATTGTTCTTCCCTAATGCAAAGAATTGGCAGGTCGCATCAGAGGGGGATGACAACGAAGACCCATCCAAGTGGAAAACAACTAATGCGTCACTGATGGCTGCTATTGACAAATGCCCGAACCCGTTAGGAGAGGCTGAGCAACTGACCGCTTTGGCTAAAGATGACCGTGCCTTGTTCTGCAACTACCGTGTATATAACGACACATCACTTATTATCTGCAACCTCAATCGTGAGAATAGTAAGGACAAGTTTTACTCAGGTTGGCTATGTACAAAATTCTCAAATAATATGGCAGACCCCGCACGTAAGCCGAGCGACACCAGGCACCCCGATATGGATATCCCGTTGATGCGTGCCGCAGAAGCCTACCTGACGTATGCTGAGGCTCAATATCGTATGGGAGACAACGGCAAGGCACTTGCTGCGTTAAAGACCTTGCGAGACCGTTCGCATGCTACAGAACTGACTGCTATCGATGAGAATGTACTCCGCGATGAATGGGGGCGTGAATTCTTCGGAGAAGGTCGTCGCCGTACAGATTTGGTGCGTTTAGGACAGTTCACCGGCAAATCATACGGCTGGGAGTGGAAAGCCGGCAACCAGTTCGGGCAAAAGGAAATAGAGACATTCCGTTCGGTATTCCCTATTCCTTTGTCTGATATAGTTGCTAATCCCAACTTGAAACAATATACTGACAAGTATTAATACGAAACAAAGACAAAGGTCTTATATAATAACAAATTAACTAAAACAAAAAAACAGATTATGAAGAAGTTTTTAATGGCAGCTATGGCTGTCGCAACCATCGTTATGGTTGGTTGCAAACCCGAAAACAAGGCTGAATACCTCAGCAATCTTGACGGTTATTGGGTGTACGAGAATGCAACTGCTACTCCTGCTAAAGTTGCATTGGAAGTTACAGGAAATGCTGTAGTATTGACAGTAGATGCCACCACCGAAGCAGGTACTTTGGCATACGAGGCTTCTACCGGTAAAGGTACTGTCACATGTGCAGATCCCGCACACAAAGAAACAATCGAAGTGGCTTCTATTGATGGTGACAAGAAGAACATTAACCTTACTATCAAAGAGGACGGCACGGTTAAGTTCGAAGGGAAATTGGCTAAGAGCCAGAAATCCGAACAACCTCAAGGCGATATGCCCGAAGTAGCTGCTACCGAAGGTGCAGTAACCATTGTTTGGAATACTGTTGATTTCACTCCGTGCGCAGAGAACCAACTTGTGTTTGCCGGTGATTACAATGCTTATAATACCGATCCTGCCGCTATGGTACATTTCGAGGCTATTGAGGGTTATGATGGTTGGTGGAAAGCCGTTATTACTCCCGCAGACGCATCTGCATCACCTGTTCTTGCCGGTAAGCCTTGCGCCCTCTATATGGATGGCACATTCCCATCTTCTTGGGACCACCAGTGGATTAACGTTGACGATGACCACCAATGCACCATCCTCGCCGGTGAGGCAACACTTGAGGTTGAATATGAGGTAGAGTCCAAGTTGGTTGTTGCCAACAACTCTTCTGTTATCTATGTTCGCTCGTATGGTTTCAAGACAGACCCCTGCCAAGAGCCAGAAAAATATGAAGTTACTTTCACCGTGACTGCTCCTGCAATGAATGATACCTGTATTGTTTATGCAGTAGGTGCTTTCAATAGTTGGACGGCAAATGCTACTCCTATGACGAAAGGTGCTGACGGTAAATGGACAGTTACTGTCAAAGATGTTGTCATGAAGGCTGAATACAAATATGTTGTAAACGGTTCTTGGGATTATGAAGAGTTGGTAGAAGCAGAAGACGGTGCAGAGTGCGCTAAAGGTTTGAGCGGTAACCGTTCTGTCAATGATGTTGATATGCAGGATGTAGTTGCTAACTTCAAGGGCATTACTATTGAGAAATGTGAAGATGCTCCTCAGGAATAAACAACGGATGTAGTGTGATAGAACCTAAATATGTTTGCCTATAGATAGAAGCCTATGTAGGTCAGTATCTATGCAACACATAAATGTCTGTCAAATTTCCCGAGGCTGCCTATCAATTAGGCAGCCTCGTTTTTTATAGGCTCATGTATTCGTCGAAAAATACATTGATATTTGCAGGTCTGCATATTTTGTATTACCTTTGCAGCATTATGTTTTAGTAATGGAGGACTTTATTATGATGAATCCTGTACAGATAGAATTGCTGAACGCTATGGCGGGGCTACATTCAGAAGAGGACTTACTGTCCTTGAAGCGCTTTTTGGTTGCGTTTTTTGCTCAACGTATAGACGCGGGTATGGATGAGTTGTGGAAGACGGGGCAATGGAACGAACAGACACTGCAAGATTTGTCTCATGAGCATAACCGCACTCCGTACAAATGAGACGCATTGTACTTGACACAAATTGTTTGATACCTACCGAGGCTGCCCCATGGCAGCCTCGTTTTGTTTATACACCTAATGACCTTATTTTGACATACAGAGACAATCTACGCAGTGCATTATCAATGCTTTTGTTATAAAATTCTGCCAATCCTTGCAAATCCCATTTTTTGGCACTATCTTTGCAGTCCAATAAATAAACAAATAACTAACTTTATAGTTATGGCGACAAAGAAGAAAAGTCCCGAACAACTTCATCGGGAGCAACTTGGGAAAGAGAGTATGGAACTTGTACTTAAACGCAGTGGGGTTCCTAAAAGTAAAATAGTTGAGAATGCTATGCACGCATTTTTTGTTAGGAATATAGATCTTCTGACTCCGGAAGAGCGTCGTAAGTACGCAAGTGTAATCTTATGAACTCCGCGAACAAGAAATTCAGACGTATTTATATTGACACAAATGTGTTGATAGGTTATTTCCGTAATGTAAAGGCTGATGTCTTGGCTATGGAGTATATGTTCAAGTTGCGTGACTATGAGTTGTACACATCTACACTGGCTATTTCACAGACCATTTCAACATTGCAGGGAAAACGGAAAGACAAAGCCTACCGACAAGAGATTATTGATTTTATCAAACGATTAACTCATAAGGTAAAACTCATCGGGTTTGCTTCTGGGGATATTGATGAGGCTCTTGCTATGGATAACATCGATTTGGAAGATAATATCCAATTTGTGTTAGGACAAAAGATGAGTTGCTATACATATGTTACTAACAATATAAAGGACTTTCGATATAACACGGTTGCTGTAGTAAAACCAGCGTATATACGTAGTATCACAAGTATCTAACGGTTTGGTTATGATGAATCCTGTGCAAACAGAATTACAGAATGCTTACAAATGAGGCGCATTGTACTTGACACAAATTGTTTGATACCTACCGAGGCTGCCACACGGCAGTCTCGTCTCATTTGTTCGTAATGACTATGTTGAGGTTGCGAATCATACCTACGACAAATGGGTAGTTATACAATGGTCGTAAAACGGATACAATATGTATAATATGCTTATTACAAATTTGTTATAGACATGTTTTATTAGACATGCATATCATAAAACTCTGCTAAAGTTGGCAAAAAAACAGCATTTTTAGCAGAGTTTTTTTGTGCGTATTATAGAAAAATTGTACCTTTGCAGGCGAATAAACTATACCATTGTGCTATGCTAATCGGAAGAAAACAAGAAGTACAAGTACTGCAATCTGCATTGCGGTCAGATGAGTCCGCTTTTGTGGCGGTGTATGGACGTCGGCGTGTGGGCAAGACCTTTTTGGTTAGGCAAGTGCTGCAGAATGAATTTCTGTTCCAACATGCGGGTGTGGCAAATTCATCAAAACGTATCCAACTGGAGGCTTGGGCAGAATCGCTCAGAGATGCAGGACTCAAAGAGACCAAACCACCTACTGACTGGATGGCGGCATTTGCTGCGCTCAAACAACTGATAAAAGCCTCTCGAAAGAGGAAGAAAGTTATTTTTTTAGATGAACTGCCATGGATGGACACGCAAGCCTCCGGGTTCATTCCCGCTTTGGAGCATTTCTGGAATGCATGGGCAAGCAGCCGCACGGATATTGTGCTGATAGTCTGCGGCAGTGCGACCTCATGGATTATCCGCAAAGTAATACAGAATCATGGGGGCTTGCACAATCGTGTTACACACAAGATACATCTGCAGCCGTTTACCCTCAGGGAATGTGAACTATATGCACGGTATAGACATCTGCAGATGACACGCAAACAAATTGCGGAAGCGTATATGATAATGGGAGGTGTCCCTTACTATTGGTCGTGTTTGCAGTCATCACGCAGCCTTGCACAAAATGTGGACATCTTGTTCTTTTCTCCCGATGGTGAATTATATGGCGAATACGAAGCCTTATACGCTTCGCTTTTCAAGCATCCGGATAAGTATATAGATGTCATAGAGGCTCTTACTTCCCGTCGATACGGGCTGACACGTAAAGAGATTGCCCAAGTAGCGACATTGGACAATAATGGTGCACTATCTACCATATTGCAAGACCTTGAATACTGCGGCTTCATCCGTTGTTACCTGCTTCCAAACAGAAAGAACGGAGCAATTTATCAACTGACAGACAGTTATACATTGTTCTATCATATATTTATTCGCCATAACACAAAAAGTGATACCCTGTTTTGGAGCCACAGTCAAGGGACATCACTCTATACCACATGGTGCGGGCTGAGTTTCGAACGACTGGCATGTATGCATACCGCACAGATAAAGCAGGCATTAGGCATCTCCGGTGTGCTGACACAGGAGTATGCATGGCGGAACAGTGCCGCTCAAATTGATTTGCTGATAGACCGTCAGGATGGAGTGATTAACTTGTGTGAAATGAAGTTTTACTCCTCTGCAATCACAAACTTGGAGACTATTAGTGATGAAATGGAAAGGAAACGTGCCATATATATCGAAAACGAACACCCAACAAAGGCACTGTTTAATACATTGGTTACGACATATAACAGCAATACAAAAAACAATTACAATATACAGAATATCATTACGTTAGATGATTTGTTCCTATAAAATTACACTCACAAAACTCTGCTAAAGTTGGCAAAAAACAGCACTTTTAGCAGAGTTTTCATTAGACACATCTGGTCTTTATATCAACATTGATACTATTTGTTACCCTTTTATCGAGACAAAAATGTATATACACAACACTTTTATCCGGATAGAAATGTAAACAAACAGCACTTTTATCCGGATAACTTGCATATATCCCTGTTTTTGTGTACCCTTTCCAGCGAAGCGATGTAACAGTTTCACACTGTTTTGTCAGAACTATTCACCGACAACAGCCATAAAAGCGTCCATACTACCCTATCATGCGGACAATACCATCATCAATATCCCTTTATATGGTATTTCTTCTGCCCTTTCGGGTGAGACAGGCTTACCTCACACAACAGGCTTTTCTCCAACAAAGTAGTATTCCTTGTCTTAATCGTCCACGACACACCCAAAACACCCACTCGTGGACAAATAAGCAGCAAAATATACTATATACTTGCGTATGTGAGAAAAAAGCAGTACCTTTGCAGCCGCTTTCGGCTAAAGGCATATATATATTAAGTAGAATGTATATGATTAAATAGAAAGTATATGGTGCAGTTGAAAGCACACGGGATATAGTTCAGCCCGGTTAGAATGCCTGCTTTGGGAGCAGGAGGTCGTGAGTTCGAATCTCGCTATCCCGACCAACAAAGAAGAGATTACTTATGCAAAATTGGCAGAGTAGTCTCTTTTTTTCAATTAAAAATGAAGAATGAAGAATTAAGAATGGCAAGTCTTTTCTTCAATTAAGAATTAAAAATTAAGAATGGCAAGCATCGTCTGTATAGCACCTGATGCGCAGCAGTTGTCCACATACATCTGCACAAAAAGCAAAGTATCAACATCTGCACAAAAAAAGGGTAAGCTATCTACATCGCACCGCTACAACCTCGTACCCTTGCTTCGGTCAAGACCTGGGGGAGTTGGGAGGGAGCTGGTCGTGCAGGACTTACCCTATTCAAACGGACTGCAAAGGTACAACAAAAAAACGAACCAACCAAATAAAAATGTAATTTTGTAATATGTAATGACTGCACATTGCCGTACAGGGATTAAATAGAATAAGAACATATAATTGCTGTACAGGGAATTTATAGAATAAGAACATATAATTACTGTACAGGGATTTATAGAATAAGAACATATAATTACCATGTAATGGACCATTAATTATGATACACATAAGTACTGCAAAGGTATTAACGGGTAATTATATGGATAATTACATGTTCCAATAACGAAACTAACGGGCGATTATGTGTTAAAATTGTTACTATGATAGAGCAGTTCATCGAAAACAGAATCCTGCAAGCCTTGCCATTCACTCCCAATGAGGGGCAAAGAGCGTTGCTGTCGCACTTGTCGCAGTTCATCACCCGCAATCCTCAGAGCAAGGTGCATCATTGTTTTATCCTGCGGGGGTATGCGGGTACAGGCAAGACCAGTATCATGGCAGCAATGGTGCGGGTTATGGACCAACTGAAGCAATCTGTTGTTCTCCTTGCCCCTACAGGACGTGCAGCCAAAGTGCTCTCACACTATGCCCACCAACCCGCATACACCATCCACAAGTGCATCTACCGCCAACAACAATTGGGGGTGGAACGCTTCTCTTTGACTGACAATCTGCGCAAGAACACACTCTTTATTGTGGACGAAGCATCCATGATTTCAGGGCAAAAAGACAGTTCTTCTTTCGGGTCGGGTATGCTGTTGGATGATTTGGTGCGTTTTGTTTACAGTGGTGACGGTTGCCGATTGCTGCTGTTGGGTGATGATGCCCAGTTGCCTCCTGTAGGGTCTTCTTTGTCTCCTGCTTTGGACGATGATTATATGGCGGGGTATGGGCTGCAAATCCATTCTTTTACGCTCACACAAGTGGCACGGCAAGCCCTTGACAGCGGCATATTGAACAATGCCACACAACTGCGCGAACAGATAGCAGCAGACAATGATTATGATGTACACTACACCTACACCCCTGATTTTCAGGCTCTTTCACCTGCTGATTTCATAGAGGAACTGGAGCGTGCTTACCGTGAAACAGGCATAGAAGAGACTATTATCCTCACACGCACCAACCGCCGCACCAACCTCTACAACCAAGCCATACGCACCCATATCCTGTGGAAAGAGGATGCCATATCCGCATCAGACCGACTGATGGTGAGCAAAAACAACTACTATTGGACCCGCCAATATGAGAACCTCCCTTTTCTTGCTAACGGAGATATGCTGGAGATAGTGCGGCTGCGCAATGAGAGGGAGATGTACGGTTTTCATTTTGCTGATGCTTCACTGCGTGCTTTGGACTATGATTGGGAGATTGATGCCATACTCTGGCTTGATACCCTCACTACCGACTCACCTGAAGCCAATTATGAACTGCAAAAAGTCCTCTATACGCGCATAGCAGAGGATTATCCCGAACTGCAACATAACAAGAAAAAACTGACAGAAGCCATCTACCAATCGCCTTATTTCAATGCTTTGCAGGTGCGGTTTGCTTATGCTGTAACGTGTCATAAAGCCCAAGGCGGACAATGGAAACAGGTGTTCATTGATGCAGGCAATGTGCCTGATGACCAACACAATACAGACTATCTGCGATGGCTCTATACCGCCATCACCAGGGCTACTGAGAAAGTGCGGGTTGTGGAATATGTAAATGTGTAAATATGTAAATGTGTAAATGTGCCAACCGCAACTTGCAATTCTTAATTTTTAATTGAATAAATCATCAGGCATTATCTACAAAACAAAGAATGGCATCAAAGATTTTGCATCCTTAATACCATTCTCTGTGTTCCCCTCTTTTGGAGGGGTTAGGGGAGGTCCCTTACTCAATCTCTGCCGAGCATTGACGCCAAACGTACTGCCGGAGTGTCTTGTACTCTGTCTGACCCTTAAAAGCAGCCAAGTCTTGTGCTTTCTTGGTAGGGTCCCCCAGCCTTGCCTGAGTGGCTTTGCACACCTTACCGAAACGACTCTGAGCCTCCAATTCAGCCGCACTGTAGGCAGTACTTCTTACTCCGCTCACACTCGAATAATAAGGGTTCTCCAACATCTTCGGATTGGATGTTGCGGCTTTGCGTACAAGGTATATTACTTTGTCTTTGCGTGACAGTTTGCCGCTCACGCTCTTTACCGGCGCAATGTATCTAATCTGTGCCATAATAAAATAGAATTTTGTTTTTTTGTTATTTTTATAAAAGTGTACGCTCTTTCTTTTTTTTGTAAGTCGTGAGCCGCGACTTTTAGTGTTTTGTAACACACGCGAGACCCAACCCGCGCATGCTGATATATGTTGTTATGGGCTTAAAAAAGATGAACCCTTGAACCCATGAACCCCTACTATTTCACTTTCGTGTAAGTTCCATCCCCGTTGTCAATTACTTTGCATTTGCAATTGTCCTTGTTTTTCCAGTGAGACATAAATACACTTTTCTTGACATGCCAATTATTTTGATCCATCAGGACATCAATGTCATGTGTATCGAAAACAGTCGGTAAATCGGCATATAGTCTTTCAGGACAGTATTTGGCCTTGGTGTATGACATAACAGGTGTATCTACCGTCAAGCGGTCTAATTTGCTTTCAAACAACTGCATAGCCGATCTGTATATCATCTCTGCTATCCATAGGGAGTACTCCACGGCATTGCGCTCTTTTTGTGTGTTTTTAGCCACACTTTTAGCCGATTTGAAGGCACTTCCGTCTTCAATGGCATACATATACGCTGCCCTTTCAGCCGTTTCGGCTGCACGGTTAATGTATTGGTCCTTATAGGGATTGCCTCCGACATTTTCAATCAACTTCTCCTGCTTCCATCTTTCCACTGCGTTTTTGACAAAGGGAGCATAGTATGTTCCGGTTGTGCTATACATTTCGGTTATTATTTCCAGAATCCGATTGCGTGTTTTTCCTTTGTAGTCAGGAAACTGAGGTGTTCCCAAGTATGGATCAATGGGTGGCATTGTGATGAAAATCTGACGACTTGCCAAGCCATTCTCCAATTCGGGAAGGTCTATAAATTTCATCACCGAGCCCGGTGTGCCTTTCCACAAGTTGTTGATTCTGACTGATCCACGGGCTGTCACGCTCTCTATACCATACCTGTCCTGTCCCCATTGAAATCCGTCATAAGCGTCGCGATATAGTATCTTCTTGGCACTGTATGCCGATTTCTCGACTTGACGTACTTCGTCTATCTCCTCTACTGTTGTGAACAGGGTATCGCCGTTTGCATTGCCTATATAATATGCCATTTTCGCCAGTGTAGTATCGTTTTGTATTATCGACAGATAGACTTGGGGGTCCTTGTCCTGTTTCACCTTGTTTTTACTCAACTGCTTGCTCTCTTTATAGTCTGCCATCAACTGTGCTTGCTCTTCGTCGCGCGCCCTCAAAGGTGTTAACAACAATTCCATCGCCTTGTTACAGAACGACTTACCGGAGCCGGGGTACCCAATTATAATCGCCCCGAACCCGAAATGACGAAGTGAATTGGAGAGATTGTAAAAATTAGAACCGTGAAACAGACACCCTTTGATTGGCAACATTGCCAATAGCATTTGGGTGTGATACTGCTCCGGTAGTTGTGAGAGTATCAATCTGTCCAACTCCGTCAACGGCGGAAGTTGTAAATGAGATGTATCATACTTTGCATTTCTTGTCATCTCTTGTGCCTTGATTACTGCTGCCCGTACTACCTTCGCATTGGCTGTATTATTGTTTTGATTTTGATTGCAGTAATACTCGCACTGATCCATTTGTTCCTCATACGAGTTCCACTTGGGAAGTACATTGTATAGCCACTGTGGGTTGTTACCTACCAAACCGTGCATATATGCGCACAGCGAACCGTACATATCATGGCGAGTTCCTTGTTGTGGCTCACCGCCCAGGCTGCTTATCAGACTTTGAACGATGTATTCCCATTTTGCACCGTTGTAATGTTCGGGCATTTCGCCTGACAAAACAAGGCCCTTTGACTGTGTGTTATTAGCCTTTGGAATGTTGTTATTTGCATAATTTAACACTCTCTTACCTTCTTCTGCTGCTTCGACAGCCGCTTTTGTATCCGCAAAGTACCAATCATTTTTCTTAGGAGGCAGTATCCAATAACTCTTGTGGACTATATAACTACCCCGACTGGGCTCATATACCTGACTGTCATACTCATCATCAGCAAGACCTAACGCCTTGTTCATGCGCAACTGCCCACCACTTATGGTCTCACCTTTGTGCAAACCGAACACAATGTGAAAACCCTTGCCACTCACGCTTTTATGAGCAAAATGAACATTGTTTTCCGCGATAAACTCAGATGTTAATTTTGACTTCAACCACTCCGCCATATCTACATCGGGATGACGCTCGCCAAAGTTGTCGTTGTCGTACATCGCTTCCCTGTTTTGCAAAGCATTGTCATTGGTCCGACGACCGTCACCCACAAAACCCAACGCATGTTCGGTGATAAGCGGAAAGTTGTTTTTGATTAATTTTTTTTCGCTTTCATAATCATCACCACCGTTCGGGTACTTCTCAGCCAACAGCGTCAGTTCGTCTTGCCATTGTTGCAGGCATGTGTCACTGCTGATTTCTGTAAATTTTTCCCAAGTCAGTACTTTGACTTTACCAAAGTACTTCTTACCGTCCTCACCGTCGTACTTGTCCTGCCAACAGTGTTTGCTGACCCGACCGTCTGCCAAGGCTAATTTCTTTACGGTTTCTACCATTTCTTCCTTACTGCTTTTTGCAGTACTTTCTTCACTACCGTGAAGTTCGGCGGATATTGCATCCGCCATTTCTTTAATTTTACTATTCATATTATTAATTTATTTGAAATTTATTTTACAATCTCACATTCTGCTTCTTCTATAACGCGTTCCATATCCGCGATACTGCGTTTGTTGCCGTGCTCGTCGGTTATCTGCCAACAGGTAAGACACGTGCCGCAGGTGCCCTGAACCGTCCTAAATGCACGCAGGTTATAGTACACTATCACTTTCTCTCCCACCTCAAACGGGAAATTGAGGTAGTCGCCACGGAGAACAAAATACGCCGATTGAGGGTACTTTTCCTGTGTTTCCACCATGACTTTTCTTGATTGGTAGGGCAATACGCCCCATTTGCTCTCGCGTGTCTCAACGGGACCTAATTCCCGTACTATGCCACACATCGTGTGGACTTGTTTCTCATTTTCTGTCTTAAAATTGTTCATTTCCATTTTTATTATATTTATTTTTACACATATCTTTTTATGTATTGCAATACAAATATACTTTTGTGAAAACTTTTTGTGTCTTCGCTAATATACTATCAATAGTCGTGCCAAATGTTAATACCGTCAAGCATATCTGCAATATAAATGCTAATCATACACGTATATATGCCAAATAAACGTTAAACGTATGAGTATATCTGCCAAATAGTTAATCTTTACTATGCCATATCTGCCAAAATGGCACAGTTTGCCAAATATGTCAGTAATGTAAGAGACGATGCTTGGGGAAATGTTTGTGTAGAAAAAATTCTTAGATAATTTATGGATAATAATTTGTAAATTGTAAATTAATTACATGTTTTCCCGCCCCCTTCTGTGTCGGTAAGGTTACGGTAAAGAGTCGGCGAAAATGTACAATTGGGTTCACGGGTTCATGGGTTCATCTTTTTTTAGCCACATACACACCTAAAATCCCCGACTTTAGAATATAACTATTTATATATTAAATAGTTATATATAATTATACTATATAAATATATAAAAATATACTATAAAATATAGTCATATTTCGCCAAATACACAAATATGCACATAGCGTCAAAAATTGGATGAACCTTGAACCGATGAACCACAAACACAGTTAATTATATGACCAAACTACATGTTTTATGGCTAATTATATGTTTTATATTGCACATCCCGCAAAAAAGCAGTAACTTTGCGCGCTAAAACAATTCATAATAACATCATGCTTATGAAACGTACTTCTTTTTACCACCTCCTGACCGCAACTGCATTGTGCCTCATCCTGCTCTGTGGCTGCAAACAAAAAGTATATCTCAATGACACAGACCTCACTGCCGAGATTGACATGGGTATGGCTCTACCTGTCGGCACCATGTCTGCCACTATCGGAGACTTCCTGGGCGGAGACCAGATAGAAGGACTCTATATCGACTCCATGAACCACCGCGGAGTCTTCACCTACCGTGGCAACTACACAAAGCAACTCTATTACCACAACGTGGACCTCAGCCAATACATCTCCTCCACCACCCTCACACAGAATGTCTCCTCCAAACTCCAACAAGCAGGACTACTCCACAACCACTATATCAACGCCACAGGACGACCATTCACCCTCGCTTTCCCCATGACCCTCCACCTCAATGGCATCAACACCAACGAAGACTATGAACGACTTGACAGCGCACTCATCAAAAACGCTAACTTCACCAGCATCATTCAACCCAACAACCTCCCCCTCCAATGGCAATGGATTGACAAAGTGACTATTGAACTGGGCGAAAATGAATTTACAAGACCCGCAGGCAACATAATCACCGTCTATGACAAAACAAAAAACAAAAACTACAACTACGGCACACGCATACCCATCACCGTGGACGAGTTCTCACTTTGCCTCATGGACAACAAAAACCCAAAAAACCTCGCACAATACTTCAACAACGTCAAAGACTCCTGCAACTTCACCATCCGCTACACCATCACCATTCCCGCATCACAAGGACAAATCTACATCCCCGATGATGCCGCCTTTGACTACTCGCTGCAAGTACAATTCATTGACTACTATGCTATATGGGGCATGTTTGAGCCCTCATCTGACATGCACGATGAAGACGAAATAGCCACAGCCGATGAGTGGGAAACTTGGACCAAATTCACGCAAGCCACTCTACCCTTTGCTGCTCCCACTGCCGATGTCAACCTCACTACACAAGTGGCGGGGGCTTTGCGCATCTTTGGAGACTACCTCTATGTGCGGGACAAATCAGGCAAAAGACAGGATGTGACTCTCGGACAACAATACAACCCCTACTATTTCAAAGAAGGCGAATACCTCCCGCTCAACAGCCAAATAGGAGACTCCGCCACCATGACCATTCACTTCGACCAAACTCCCACCAACGGACACATAGACCAACTCTTCAGTGTCCGACCTGACTATGTGGGCTACAAGTACCACATTGACTTCCACCAGCAGGCAACACCACAGATACGCATCACACCCAATACCGGCATACTGTTCTCGTGTAACTATACACTGCCCTTCATTTTCAACCAGGGACTCGCTCTTCAATATGCCGACACCATCAAGGATTTGGACTTCTCTTCCCTCAATCTTGATTCGCTACTTGCTTCCGTTGAGACACTCGACTCACTCAAAACAAGCGAACTCAAACTCTTTATCAAACTCCAAAACACCATACAACTCGGCATGCAAGGCATCTTCCGTGCACTGGATGAAAACGAACAACAAGTCATTGACCCCACTACAGGAAAACCTTTTATGCTCACTTCATCCGACACCATTGCCATTCAACCTCCCACTTTCACCTACCAAAACGGAGCATGGCTCATCGACCAACCACACGAACAAGTGCAGATAATCAGCCTCAATAAAGACAAACTCGATGTCCTCGCACAAATCAAAAGCATTGCCTTCACTGCCACTATCGACGACAAAGCACTCGACAATACTTTCCAACAAGGCAACTTCAACACCAAACTCACCAACGATGCCGCACTCAAAATAGGTATAGGCATCACCGCACAAGTCGATGCTATATTCAACTTCAATACAACGGAAGAATAACCTGCACGACATGAGTCATTTTTACAAACTTACAAATTTACAATTTATGAAACGTCTCTTCACCACCATACTCCTTGTTATAGGCACCATGGCTGCCCTTGCCCAACAGCCCGCTACACTCTATTTCTTGGACAACTCACCCTTGAGGCATACCGTCAACCCTGCTTTCCAACCTGTCAGCAACGGATATGTCAACTTCTCACCATTAGGCTATACCAACTTCTGGTTGGGCAACAACTCTCTCACCCTCAGAGACCTTATATATATAGACCCAAAAACAGGACAAACCATCACCCCACTCCACCCTGATGCCAACAAGCAAGCCTTCCTCAAAACCTTGCGCAAAACAGCCACATTAGGCACTGATGCTTCTATTGACCTGCTTGGGTTCGGCTTCCGACTCAAAGAAAACGGTTATGTTCACTTCTCTGCTATGCTCCATGGTATAGGGGGTATCACCACTCCCCGAGGACTCTACAACTTTGCCTTGGGAGGAGGTATGACGGACCTCAATGGCGGCATCAACCATATCAGTCTCTCCCCTCTTGGTATGGATGCAACCATCTACACGGAAATAGGAGGGGGCTACTCGCATAAGATAAACGACCAATGGACTGTCGGTGGTAAATTCAAATTCCTAATGGGTACTGCCTATATGGGCTTCAACGCCAAAAACCTTAATATAGACGCCTCTGCCACTGAATGGAAACTATATGGCGATGCTGATTTGATGATGGCTGGACCCCTCAACTGGAACAACCTCCCAGATGACATCAGCCAAGAGACCTTTGAGAATACTGACTTCGGCAACATTATAGCAGGAGACAACACAGCAGAAACTATCAAGTCTCTCCTCCGACCCAGTGGATATGGTGCTGCTATTGACCTTGGCTTCACCTACAAACCCCACCCGCAAGTGCAAATCACTGCCGCTATCAATGACCTCGGCTTCATCTATTGGGGCAACAGCAGACGCTACAACTGCACCATCGACACCACTTTCACTGGTGCAGGAGACTTCAACTACAATGACTATGTAGTGGACGGACAATTCAGCACCGACAGCCTGATGAGTGATGTTACAGGCAACCTCATGGGACTCACAAATGCCATCCATGCCACTAACACCAACCGTGGCTTTGCACGTATGGTCAATGCACGCCTCAATGTAGGGGTTGATGCCAACTTCTGGGACAACCGTGTAGGAGTAGGGGTACTCTCCTCCACCACTATGCGCAACAACCGTGTCTATGAAGAGGTTACACTGGGTGCTGCCCTCCGTCCTTGCAACTGGTTCAACTTTGCCCTCTCCTACTCACTGGTCAACAACGGCAAGTACAGCAATATAGGTGCAGGCATCAGCATCATGCCCTATGACGGCATCAACCTCACCCTTGCCATGGACTATATCCCCACCTCCTATGCCTACTACCGCATGGAAGATGGGGGCGATATTTCTCTCCCCTACCGCTCCAAAGGTGTCAATGTGGCTATGGGCTTCAGCATCGTCTGGGGCACCAACCACAAACCCAAAGACTCAGACCTTGATGGTATCTTCGACAAACTGGATATGTGTCCCAACACTCCTGCCAATGTACGTGTGGATGACCTTGGCTGTCCTCTTGACTCCGATGGTGACGGCATACCAGACTACATAGACCAATGCCCCAACACTCCCTCTGCTGCCTATGGCTTGATTGACTCTGTCGGCTGTCCTATTGACACGGATATGGATGGGGTACCCGACTACCTTGACCTCTGCCCCAACACACCTGTAGAAGCACAAGGCTTTGTGGACGACAATGGCTGTCCTCTGGATACAGACGGTGACGGTGTACCTGATTATCTTGATGAATGTCCTGGCACTCCTGCCGCAGCACAAGGCTATGTGGACTCTGTAGGCTGTCCTCTTGACACCGATGGAGATGGTGTACCTGACTATATAGACCGCTGTCCCAATACTCCTGTTGAGGCTTACGGACAGATTGACGAATATGGCTGTCCGCTTGATACAGATGGTGACGGTGTACCTGACTACCTTGACAAGTGTCCTGCTACACCCAAAGAGGCGTATGGTCGTGTAGATACCTGTGGTTGTCCTCTTGATACAGACGGTGACGGTGTACCTGACTACTTGGATGAGTGTCCTACCGTACCTGGCTCCAAAGCCAACAAAGGCTGCCCAGAGGTGAAACGTGAAGTGCGCAACCTCCTCAAGAAAGCCATGCAAGGCATCCAGTTCGAGAACGGCAAGGCAACTATCAAGAAGTCTTCCAACAAGATTCTCAACCAGATAGCACAAACCTTCATTGACAACCCGACCTACCGTGTGGAGGTACAGGGACACACTGACAATGTCGGCAACTACAAGTTCAATATGGACCTCTCTGAGCGTCGTGCACAGGCTGTCCGTGACTACCTCATCAAGAAAGGTGTGCCTGCTACCTCACTCACCGCTCATGGCTATGGTCCTGACAAACCTATCGCAGACAACAAGACCAAAGCAGGGCGTGCACAGAACCGTCGTGTAGAGTTCGACATCACCTTCGAGGAGGTTACCTACGAACTCATCAATGACCGTGTACAACCCTCCGACACCACTGCCACTGCCCAACCCAAGGACACCACGGCAACCGCAGCCACTCCTGCACAACCCGCACAACAGACAGTAAATCAATAATATAATTATCAAACTACAAATATGGGAAGAGCTTTTGAATATCGCAAAGCGACCAAACTCAAACGTTGGGGCCACATGGCTCGTACATTCACCAAACTCGGTAAAGAAATCACCATTGCTGCCCGTGAGGGTGGTGCTGATCCCGACGGCAACCCCCGTCTGCGCATGCTTATCCAGCAGTGCAAACGCGAGAACATGCCCAAGGAGAACATCGACCGCGCCATCAAGAAGGCAACCGACAAGTCGTCCGAAGGCTACAAGGAAATCAACTACGAAGGCTACGGTCCGCATGGCATTGCCATCTTCATCGAGACAGCAACCGACAACAACATGCGCACCGTGGCGAACATCCGCTCCTACTTCACCAAGCATGGCGGCACCCTCGGCACACAGGGCTGCCTGCAGTTCCTTTTCGACCGCAAGGCTTGCTTCACAGTGAGCCCCAAAGAGGGTGTGGACCTCGACGAACTCGAACTCGAACTCATCGACTTCGGTGTAGAGGAACTCGGCACTGACGAGGACGGCAACATCATCATCTACGCCGACTTCAACCAGTACTCACAGATGCAGAAGTACTTGGAAGACAACGGGTTCGAGATTCAGTCGTGCGAGTTCGTACGTATCCCCAACGACACCAAGACGCTCACCGACGAGGAGCGCGAGTCGGTACAGAAACTCATCGACAAAATCGAAGAGGACGAGGACGTGCAGAATGTCTTCACCAACCTCGCCGACTAACCGCACATGAGCACGCAACCCACCGTTGGCACGACGGGCGGCAACACGCTCAGTGTCAATCCGTTAGGCATCGAAGCCGTCAGGGAGCACTTCTCCTTGACGGCTCTGCAATTGCAGCAGTTCACAGCCCTCGACGCCCTCTACCGCGACCGGAACGCCAAAATCAACGTCATCTCGCGCAAGGACATCGACAACCTCTACGAGCACCACATCCTCCATTCGCTTGCCATCGCGAAGGTCATCACCTTCCAACGCGGCACCACTATCCTGGATGTCGGCACAGGCGGCGGCTTCCCCGGCATACCCCTCGCCATCCTGTTTCCTGAGTGCCAATTCACGCTCATCGACAGCATCGGCAAGAAGATACGCGTCGCCTATGAAATCGCGCAAGCCATTGGTTTGGACAATGTTACGTGCATACAAGAGCGCGCCGAGGAGGAAAAAGGCAAGTTCGATTTCGTGGTCAGCCGTGCCGTGATGCCCCTGCCCGACCTCGTGAAACTCCTCCGCAAGAACGTCAGTCGCACCCAGCGCAACGCTATGCCCAACGGGCTCATCGTCCTCAAGGGTGGCAACCTGCAAGCGGAGATTCACCCGTTCCACAACATCATCGAGACCACAGACATCGCCAAACTGTTTCCAACCGACTGGTTCAAAGGCAAATCCGTCATCTATTTACCCCTCTGACACCTCTCTGAATAACAACAAAGCAGACTATGCCTTGCTTGGGAGACGACGCGGCTCGCGTCGTCATACGCCAACGGCGTAAGCCAAACAAGGCAGCAACTTTATGCAAAAAGTATTAATACCAAGTCGCGTCATCCTCGTGTCAAACAGCAAGGGATACGCAACCCATGCGCAAAGGATAGGCAACGGATAGAATATAAACGAGTAATAAAGCCATACCATTATCCATAATTAATGGTTAATTATGCGGTAATTACATATTACTAACCACGAAATTAATGGTTAATTACACGGTAATTATATGTTCTTACCCACCAACTCACACGGAAATCCGTGTTTCACCATGGAACTAAAAGTCTTTTACTTCAACGCATACCGCGAGTGCACGTACCTGTTGTACGACGAGCAGGGGCGCACCCTCATCATTGACGCGGGCATGTCCACCGACCGCGAACAGCAACGTTTCGCCGAGTTCGTCACGGCACATCGTCTGACCCCTGTCGCACTGCTCATTACCCATACGCACCCCGACCACGTATGCGGCGTACCTTTCGTGGAGCAGACCTACCACCTCACGGCTACCATCGCGCCCGCCGAAGGCAAACTGCAGATACCACAACTGCCTGACTTGCAGATGTTTGTCATATCCACACCCGGACACAAAGAGGACTCGGTCTGCTACTATCTGCCCGACCTGCATATCCTCTTCACGGGCGACACGCTCTTTCAGGAGTCCATTGGCAGAACCGACTTGCCGGGGGGCGACATGGCAACGCTTATCCGCTCGCTACGCAAACTGACCATTCTCCCCGACGATACCGACATCTACCCGGGACACGGCTATCCCACCACCATCGCCCACGAGAAGCAGTGCAACCCCTATCTGTAAGATGTATGCAACGCCACATCTTATAGTCCGATTTTCCCAAACAGCGTTCCAAAAACACCTACTATACGCACGCGGTACGTTTTTTGAATAGACATTCAAAAGATGTATCATTCTTCATATTACGACTATGACCACACCTCACCAGCGTCTCAAACGGCTATATGCCGCCATTTTTATCCTCACCGTTGTCATCTGCCTTGCCAACGTCATCTATCTGTTCTTCCAGCCGGACGTTACCTTGCAGACTATCCTCTTCCGCGGCTTGCAATATGTACTGATGTTGGCACTCCTGACGGCACCTATCCTGCTCCGTAAGCGGTTCCTGCTCAACATTCCGTTGATATTGGTGGTCGCCATCGCGGTGTTTGCCTTTACCGCGCTCATACTCGGCGACGGGCTTGACTTCTACGGTCGTTATCCGTGGTGGGACTCGCTGTTGCACTTCATGTCGGGCATGGTCTTGTCGTTCATTGCCCTCTGGGTGGTCTATACGGTGATGCCGGATTCGTATCTGATTGTATTCCGCAACAAGTATTTTCTCGCCCTCTATCTGCTGATGTTCACATTGGCGTCGGGTGCGCTGTGGGAGATATGCGAATACACCTACGATGACATCTTCCACACCAACACACAGCAGTTCATGCAGACCACTTCGGGCTCCATTTACACGGACGAGGACATACCCTTGCAGGGGCACGAGGCACTCCGTGACACGATGACCGACCTCACATTGGACTTCCTCGGCGGACTCATCATCGCCCTCTACGTACTCATCCGCCACACCCAACTCACCTCCAAGTACAACAAACTCGAACACTCCATAGAACACGAAGTAGAGGAAGAAATCAAAGAGTAGTACTTTCGTGTCTGTCATTTTTTGCGTATCTTTATCAGCAAAAAATGATATACGGATATATTCGTGTCAGTTCGGACAAACAGACGGTAGAGAACCAGCGTTTCGAGATAGAGCGGTTTTGTGAGCAGCAGAACCTCAACGTGGACGGATGGATAGAGGAGACTATCTCCGGCACCAAGAGTTACAACAAGCGTCAGTTGGGCAGGCTGTTGCGCCGTGTAAAGAAGGAGGACATCATCATCTGCAGCGAGTTGTCCCGTCTCGGACGCAACCTCTACATGATAATGGAGATTCTCGGTATCTGCATGAACAAAGAGTGTCGCGTCTGGACTATCAAGGACGGCTATCGGCTTGGGGATGACATACAGAGCAAAGTATTGGCTTTTGCTTTCGGGCTGTCCGCCGAGATAGAGCGCAACCTTATATCCCAGCGCACCAAAGAGGCACTGCACCGTCTCCGCTCGGAGGGCAAGACTCTCGGTCGTCCCAAAGGCAGCACTACCGGCAACTCGCACTACCGCTTGTCGCCCCACGATGCATATATCCGCCGCTCCCTGTCGCAGGGTATGCCTATGCGTGAGATATGCCGCCGCCTGCACACCAACCGCTCCACCCTACGCCGCTACATCCACCGCTTCATCACTCCCCCACCCACTCCGCACCCGCCCAAAACGGAGTAGCCATCTCTCTCCACCGCCCTCACGGGCAGTACTAATACTTCAAAGACCACGGGCTGCTTACGTCTGCAGCCTACCGGATTCAACACCTTGAATCACGATGCAAAGGTACTACAAAGTCAGAGGGCATTGAGCGTTTCTGTCACTTTCTGTTACTTATTGGTGCGATTTGGTAGTTTCTGTCACTTTTTGTTACTTTTCTTTTAAGTATAGTATGTTATATTGGACGACGCAGTACTATATGACGACGCGAGCCGCGTCGTCCCCCACCCCAACAAAACAAGAGACTGCCTGCACAGGTCAGACAGCCTCTTGCTGATGTAAATGTATTATACTACAGAATACCTTATTTCTTGATAGAGAGCAGATTAGCCTCTTTGGGAAGTATGATACTCTTCGTATTCATAGCGGGCAACTCACTCACATGGGGAATGATATGGTCCACAAAGATATTGATACCACCGTTCTTCTTTACCTTGGCGGGTGCTTCTTCGGGCTTGGTACCGGTGGTGTAGTTCACTTCTTCGCCAAACTCTACACCGGTACTCTTTATTACGTACTTGCCATCTTCTACAACCGTGTAAACACCAGGGATGCCCACAGTGTCAGTAGCCACGAACTTCACATTGACATTCATGTAATCAATCAAGTTCATATACTTACTGGAACCTTCTTGACCGCTGATATACAACTCGCCACCGGTAACGATACCATTGGGAGTATATCCCCATAACCAGTTAGGATATGCCTCGTAACTGCCATCGCCATATTCGTCAATAGTATATTCTTTCAGAGTGAGTGTCGTACCTCCAAAGCCTTCTATACCAGCATAAGCGAAGTCTTGATAATTTTCTTCTGTAAACTGACCTTTTTCATTAAAGTCTTCCAACCATTTGTTCATATACTTCATAAATACTTCGTTGTCTGCATAGCCTTTGTGAGCATGATGCCACTTTACTTCCACTGTGTCAGCGGGCTCGAGGTCAATCGCATAACTACCTAAACTGAAAGATACGCCATTGCTGTATTGCGCCATATTGGGGTTATCCTTGTTCTCGTCTGCATAAGCCAATGCGATAGGAGTAGTGATGTATATCCATCCGCCACGTTTCACACCGTCTAACTGACCATTATAGTTGAAATACAGTCCTTCTGTGAAGAGTTGTACACGACCGGTAGCAATATGCACATTGATTTTGCCCAATGTACTGTGCTCGTACACAACGGTATTGACAGAATCATAGTCTGAGAAACCGATGTATGCCTCTGTGAACTTGAGTGTTTCAGCCAATGGCTTCACGAATACTTGGCAAGTGCCTTTGATGTTGGTACCTTGCACGGTTGCCGTGATAGTAGCCTCGCCAAGGTTCAGCGGTGTAACGTTGCCTACGCCATCTACCGTAGCGACATTTTCGTTGGAGGAAGCCCATTCAATAGTGGCTTCCGCATATATCGGTGTCAAGGTATAACTCAAGCGAATAGGGTCATCACCCTCTGCAAAGGTGTACGATGCCGGCGTAATGGTGATGTCCGTTACCTCTCTTTCACAATACGTAGCATTGATGTTTCTAAAACCATAAACGTAGTCGGTCATTGTTACATCAGTTATCCGCAGGTTGCTGACGGTCTCCGAACAATTTCTATCTTCTGCGGGGAAATCCATCATTTCATAATCCCACGAGCCATTAACCAGATATTTGTACTCGTGACCAATACCAGCCTTCACGGTAGCGGTGAAGTGAGTATCGTCCTTGCGTGTCATCGGGTAAGCACCAGGCTCCCAAGCGTTCTCTTTGAAGTCGCCAACCACATACACGGTGGCATCAGCAGGCATAGCCTGAGCCGTAGTGAGGTTGAAGGTAACGTCATATACCGGCTCAACCACGCATGGGTCGCGCTTGAACAAGTAACTGCGAACATATACCACACTACCTATCTGATTAACAATCAGTAGCGTCTCTATCTCATACTCTGTTTGGAATCCTGCATCGCCTCGTATGATTTCACAGGGCTTCCCTTCCCCGCTAATCCACTGATGGTCCCAACTGGTCGGGAAAGTGCCGTCTGCAGCCAATGCACAGGGCTTACCTTCAAGTTGGTCAATAGGCTCTGTCGGAGTGATGACAGCCTTGTACCAGTTGGTATAGCCCGCTATCTTCTCGAACTTAGCCATAGCGGCTACATCGGTGGTGTTGTACTTGTTGTAGTTTCCTGCAAATACAAGGTCATTGCACTCGCTGTAGTCTACAGCGTTCCAAACGATGGTATATTTTCCCTGTGTAGGAGCCACTTGCGGCAGATTGTCAGTCCCGGGATACAATGAGAACGTGATGCTATCCAAATTGGCAGCGGTATAGTGTCCGCCTTGCCATAGGTACATTTGCGCCATGCTGCTCATACTGATGAGGAGAACGCTGATAAGTAGTGATACTTTTTTCATATTGCTTATTTCTTTATAAATTTAACAATCGATGTGTTAATTTGCAACAAGTACGTACCTTGTGCGAGGTGCGATACCTGCAGTGTAGCGGTGTTGCCTTCCGCGGTAGTAGCCTCCAGCAGTTTGCCGTCGTTGGCATAGATGCGGACAGTGGTGCCTGCTTCCAATCCGTTGACGATGATGTGGTCTTCCGCAGGGTTCGGGAATACAAGGATATTGTTGTCCGATACCTGTGAAGTGGCAGAGGGTTTCTCTACGCTGTGGAAGAACACTTTGCGTGTCTTGGACTGCGCCTCTTTGCCCAAGATATTCCCATTGTGGGCAACAAGGTAGATGGAGTCGTTGGCAAAAGCAAGTTTGCCTACTTGGGCAAGGGCAAAAGTCATGTCTTTCCCCGCCAGCCGTTCAATCGTAATGGACGAGGTGGAGTTGCCCTGTGTCTCAGCCATGGTGTATGCTGATGCGCATACTGCCATGAGAATAAAAAGGATTTTTCTCATAATGTATTGTATTTTAGTATATCAATAAAGAAACAGTTCCCATTGTGTCGTACTACTATATATTCGTCTGCAAAGATACAACAAAAATTGTAGATATGCAAATCTATTGTAAAAATGACAGAAAAATCTGCATTGTATATAATAACGACGCGAGCCGCGTCGTCCCCCAAGGCATTGCATGTAATGACGACGCGAGCCGCGTCGTCTCCCGGGCATTGTATAGTCAGACGGTTTGTGCCAAACCGACCACGGACGAGAAAGCACCCCCCCTTCGCCCATGTGGCTTATGGGGACCCCGCAGGGCGTCCACGTCCCCGAAATAATACACAATGTTGATGACGACGCGAGCCGCGTCGTCTCCCAAGGCATCGTCCCCCCTGATGTCGTCCCATATATATCCACTCGCTATCCTCTCGTTATCCACCCGCTAATCACATACTAATAACATACTAATCACATACTAATCACATACTAATGGCATAGTCTTAACCCGATGATGACAGGGGACGGGAAGACCTGTTTATATGCGTGCTGCGTGTGTGCTGCGTATGTGCTTTGGGATAAAAAGTGAGCGATTAGGCATAGGGATTTGCAGGAATGGGGGAAAAGCAGTAAATTTGCAGGTTGGAATTGTGTTTCCGGAGCGTTTGGCAGGCGTTTGGTGGACTTTTGTGGAGCGTTTCGGGAACAGGAAAAAATATAAAAGGAAATATGGAAACAATGAAATATATGAGCCGCGAGGAACTGCGGAGACTGATTGCCATCTGGTTTGAAGAGGATATTCGCGACGGCGACCATACGTCGCTGAGTTGTATTCCGCCGACGCAAACGGGCTGTCAGCAACTGATTATCAAGGAGAAAGGTATATTGGCTGGTGTGGAGGTAGCCAAAGAAATCATCCACTACTTCGACCCCGAATGCCGAATGGAGCAACTGTTGGAAGACGGTGCGGAGGTGAAGCCCGGCGACATCGCGTTCAGGGTGTACGGGAAGGAGTTGAGTCTGCTGCAGATAGAGCGGACGATGCTCAACGTGATGCAGCGCATGAGCGGCGTAGCAACCACGGCACACAAGTACCAGAGTCTGATTGCGGACACGGGTTGCCACGTGCTGGACACGCGCAAGACGACGCCCGGGCTGCGGTACTTGGAGAAAGAGGCGGTGCGTATCGGCGGGGGAATGAACCACAGAATCGGGTTGTTTGACATGATACTGCTGAAAGACAACCACGTGGACTTTGCAGGGGGTATCACAGCGGCTCTGACACGCGCCCGCGACTACTGCAAGGAGAAAGGCAAGGACCTGCGCATTGAGGTTGAGACCCGCAACGAGGACGAGATACGCGAGGCGTTGGCAACCCGTATTCCCGACCGTATCATGCTCGACAATTTCACGCCCGAGCGCACGAAAAAGGCGGTGGCGTTGATACGCGAATGGGAGAAAGAGAACGGCAAGCACATTGAGATAGAGTCAAGCGGAGGTATCACCCTTGACACGATACGCGAGTACGCGCTGTGCGGTGTGGACTTTGTGAGCGTGGGGGCACTGACGCACTCGGTGAAAAGCCTGGATATGAGTTTCAAAGCCGTGAAGAAAAGTAATAAGTAATAGTTAATAGTTAATATCGTTATGACTGTAATTGAGAAGTTGGCAGCGTTGCGTACGCTGATGAAGGAGCATGGTTTGAACGCCTATATCGTGCCGGGGACCGACCCGCACGCCAGTGAATATATGGCTCCGCACTGGATGGAGATGTCGTGGATAACAGGTTTTCTCGGTGAGACAGGAACCGCTGTTATCACGCTTGACAAGGCGTTGCTGTGGACCGACAGCCGCTACTACCTGCAGGCGGAAGCCGAACTGGCAGGCAGCACGGTGGAGTTGATGCGCGAGAGCGACGTGGACTGCCCCACGATACCCGAATGGCTATGCGGGCATGAACAAGGTACAGTGGGCGTGAATCCGGAGATGTACAGCGTGAACGGCTACTGCGCACTGCGTGAGGAGTTGGAGAACGGCGGCTTGGGATTGATGTCGATAGACTTGATTCGTCCGCTGTGGACGGAGGGCAGACCTGCCATACCGACCTCGCTGCTGTACGAATACGGCGAGGAGTTTGCGGGCGAGAGCGTGGCAAGCAAGTGGGCACGTGTGCGCGAGGTACTGAAACAGAAGCATTGCGAAGCCATCGTGATTTCGGCATTGGACGAGATAGCATGGCTGCTGAATATCCGCGGCAAGGACGTGGACTACACGCCGTGCCTTATCAGTTATGTGGTGCTTGAGATGGACCGCTGCACGCTGTTCGTGGCACCCGAGAAGATGGACGCTGCTGCAAAGGCATATTTGGACAGGATAGGTGTTACCATGCGCGGGTATGAAGAGGTGTTTGCATATCTTAACGGGCTGGAGGTCAATGGGATTATGTTCGACGGCAGCAAGGTGAACGAGCGGTTGTACGAGGCGATTTCCGCGAAAACAGGCAAGCGTGTGAACGTAACGCCGAGCCCTGTGCTGAAGATGCAGAGCGTGAAGAACGCCACGGAGATTGCGGGTGAGCGGATTGCGATGCGCGAGGACGCAGTGGCATTGACGCGGTTCTTCCGCTGGTTGGAGACAGAGGCGTTGCAGACCCCGCAGACCGAGATAACGCTGGCGGACAAGTTGCACGAGTTCCGCGCAATGGGCAAGCATTTTACCGACGAGAGTTTCTGCACCATTGCCGGCTGGAAGGGCAACGGAGCCATTGTGCACTACCATGCCGAGCGCGAGAATTGTGCTGCCATCGAGGGCAACGGAGTGCTGCTGCTTGACTCGGGCGGACAGTATCTGGACGGCACCACCGACATCACCCGTACTGTGTGGGTGGGCGATGCAGGGCAGATACCCGAGAACGTGAAGCACGACTACACATTGGTGCTCAAAGGGCATATCGCCTTGGCTAATGCGCGCTTCCCGAAAGGCACACGCGGCAACCAGTTAGACGTGCTGGCGCACCAGTATATGTGGGCGGAGGGTATCACCTACGGACACGGCACAGGGCACGGTGTGGGGCACTTCATGGGTTGCCACGAGGGTCCGCAGAACATACGTACCGACAACAATCCCAACCCGCTGCAGGTGGGGAATATCTGCTCCGATGAGCCCGGGATTTACCGCGCCAACGAGTACGGTATCCGCATTGAGAACCTGATTACCGTGCGTGAGTCGGAACACGTGAGTGTACGCACCACGGGCGAGACATATTATGAGTTCGAGACCCTGACGCTGTGCTACTACGACACCCGACTGATAGACCGCAGTATGCTGACTGACAAAGAGATAGTATGGCTGAACAACTACCATAAGTGGGTATATGGCGAGGTGGCTCCGCGCCTGAATGAGGCGGAGGCTGCGTGGTTACAGGAGAAGTGCAAAGCGTTGTAAGTAATAAAGTATTAGTCTGATTATTATGAGTTTAGAGAGTATATTGACCAAGAAGGTGCAGGAGGCGGTGAAGGACCTCTACGGCATCGAAGTGAGTGAACAGCAGGTGCAACTGCAAAAGACCCGTCCCGAGTTTGAGGGCGACATCACGCTCGTGGTGTTCCCGTTTGTGAAGGCGGCACGCAAAGCACCTGCACAAGTGGCGGCAGAGATGGGCGAGGCATTGCAGGGCGACTTGGTGGAGAAATTCAACGCCGTGCAGGGATTCCTCAACCTGAGTATTGCGCAGACCTATTGGCTTGAGCAGTTGCAAACCATTGCCGATACGGAGAACTACGGCTGTCATACCCGCACCAAAGCGGATGGCACGCAGCCGCTGATGATGGTGGAATACAGTTCGCCGAATACCAACAAGCCCCTTCACCTCGGGCATGTGCGCAACAACCTGTTGGGCTACTCGATTGCGAAGATACAGGAGGCAAACGGCTGGAAGGTGGTGAAAACCAACATCGTGAACGACCGCGGCATACATATCTGCAAGTCAATGCTGGCGTGGCTGAAATTCGGCAACGGCGAGACACCCGAGTCGAGCGGCAAGAAAGGCGACCACCTGATAGGCGACTACTATGTGCGCTTTGATGTAGAGTACAAAAAGCAAATCAAAGACCTGATGGCGCAGGGTATGGACGAGGAAACCGCCAAGAAAGAGGCACCGCTTATCAAAGAGGCGCAGGCAATGCTGCTCAAGTGGGAGCAAGGCGACCCCGAGGTGCGTGCGCTTTGGCAGAAAATGAACAGTTGGGTCTATGCCGGCTTTGACGAGACCTACAAGCAGATGGGGGTCAGTTTCGATAAAATTTACTATGAGTCGAATACCTATCTCGAGGGCAAGAAAGAGGTGGAGCGCGGTCTGAAAGAGGGCTTGTTCTACCGCCGCGAGGACGGTTCCGTGTGGGCAGACCTCACGCAGAACGGTTTGGACGAGAAACTGCTGCTCCGCTCCGATGGCACATCGGTCTATATGACGCAGGATATAGGTACTGCCAAACTGCGTTTCCAAGACTATCCTATCGACAAGATGGTCTATGTGGTGGGCAACGAGCAGGAGTACCATTTCAAGGTGCTGTCTATCCTCCTCGACCGACTCGGGTTCCCCTTTGGCAAGGAGTTGGTGCATTTCAGTTACGGAATGGTGGAACTGCCCAACGGCAAGATGAAGAGCCGCGAAGGTACGGTGGTGGACGCCGACGACCTGATGGCGCAGATGATTGACGATGCCCGCGAGATTTCAAAAGACAAAGTGAATACTCTGCCCGACATCACCGCTGACGAGGCAAACGATATAGCGCGTATCGTGGGTTTGGGCGCATTGAAATACTTTATTCTCAAGGTCGATCCGCGTAAGAATATGCTCTTCAATCCCGCAGAGAGTATCGATTTCAACGGTAATACGGGACCGTTTATCCAATATACCTACGCGCGTATCAGGAGCGTACTGCGCAAGGCGGAAGCAGCCCACGACCTTAAGGACTTTAAGGTCGTTAAAGTCCTTAACGACAAGGAGTTGGCTCTTATTCAGCGCTTGGCGGATTATCCCGCTGTGGTGCGTCAGGCGGGCAACGATTTCTCGCCTGCCGTGATTGCAAACTATACGTATGCGCTGGCGTGCGATTTCAACTCGTTTTACCACGACTACAGCATTCTCAACGAACCCGATACTGCCGTCCGTGCTATGCGCCTGACGCTCTCCGCTACGGTGGCAAAGGTTATCCGCAGTGCGATGTCGCTGCTGGGCATTGAGGTGCCGGACAGGATGTAAAATGGCGAGACTTACGAACGGGATTAAGCCTACTAATTTATTAAACCATTGAATGTATGAGCAAAAGAACAATATGGATGTACATTTTCCTTGGAATGTACGCAGTCGGCGTATGGGCGCAGACGAATGCCTACCAACCCAAACAAGAGGAAGGGCAAAAGTCACCCACATTGTACTATGCCGTCAAAGGTGGGAATATCATGGCGCGCAAGTTGGCAGAGAATGTCACCGGTTCGTATGATTTTGGGGTATCGGCAGGAGAGCATGCGTTTAATCTGCTATTCGCTGATTCGACACTTTATATCATAGATGCCGGGAAACAATTTACGCGTCTCGCAGATAGCATTGATATCAATAACAATACCTTAGGTGATGGACTTATACGCGCCATGGCTGCGGATGGTTCTTCTGTAGATACATTGCTCATCTGCAAAGGAAGACCCGCCTACCAAGACCCATACTATGGATACATAGAAGGGACTGATTTGTATTTTGCAGACCGAAATACGGGTGTATTTCGCATCCAAGTAGATGCACGTAACTTGTATTGGAGCAAGGGATGGAGTCCTTACTATTTCCAAAATAAGCAGTTGGGATATTATTCTCGTGGAATAGCGTATGGAGCAATCAATAGTTGCATTGGGAAAGTGGAAGGATTATGGTATTGGGGCAAAACATATAACGGTTGTGGTATATGGCGATTTACAGATAGTGACATATTGCCCGATACAGAATCATACTACAAGCCTTGGGTATCTAAACCTGAAGCAGGAGAGATACTGATTGGTATATACTGTACTGTATGTCCAAAATCATTTGTATATGATAGCCAACGTCAGATATTCTATTTCTCGCTTTACGGAGAAGCCGCCGGCGTATATGGCATTTCAATGAGTGACATTGACCTATTGCACTACGTCAATGACACGAATCAATTGAAGGCTTATCGGATAGATAGTGAGGTGCCCATTAACCCCATTACAGAAGATAATAAGGGTGAAGGCTCTGTTGGAGAGTATATCGGCATTTGCCAAATGGCATTGGATGAGTCAACAGGCGACGTGTACTTTGGATATCGTTCTGCGAACCCAGAAGAGACAGGATTATACCGCTACGATGCAATACAGAAAAGAATAAGCCTTATCCCCGATACCAAAGGCGTGGAAATATATGGTGTAGTCATTGACAACAGAAGGACATCTCTATTTACAGCCATTCAATCACCTGAAACAGGCACAAGTTTGTCGGTCTATCCCAACCCGACTGGGGAGGTCTTATTGGTGGACGGAGCCGTTGAGGATAGTCACATGAGCATCTATTCCTTGAGCGGCAACCTCGTATTGACACAGACTGCCGTCCATGGTACCAACAAGATAGATGTAACCACTCTGCCCAACGGGCTTTATATTCTCCGCTTGGGCAGCGAAACGTTTAAGTTTACAAAACAATGAGTACTATCCGCAGTGCGATGTCACTGCGGGGTATTGAGGATCCGAACTGGATGTAGGACAAACGCCCTAAAAAAAACATAAGTTCGATATAACGAAAACAGATGGAACAAAACCTGTAAAACCAAACAAAACTGTATCTTGCGGCACCAACATGTGCCGCGCTTATGACAAATATGACCCAAATTTATTCAAAACAGGGACTAATAGACATTATGGAGACTTTTTTGAACGGACGACTACGCCGTATTATCACAAATTAACCGTGAAAGTCCATCGTCTCTATTATATCGAACTGACATTAAAAAAAACAAACAAAGCCCTCTTGACAACGCGTCCGGAGGGCTTTGCTTTATTCGTACTTCTGAAACAGGAAATCGTTGTACGGGTAACGCCGGATATGAATGGCTTTGATGCGGTCGTAAAGCAGCGACTTGAGGGCGTCGATATTGGTCTTGTCCGCAGCGGAAATGAAGATGCAGTCGTCGTGCAACTTCGCCATCCACGTCCGATTTCAATTTGATGTTGCTATTAGGTATTGAGATGCTGTACAGAATGTAGAATATCGTTACATAAGAATAGCAAAAGCCCCTTCGACAACTCGTCAAAAGGGCTTTTCTTAAATACTCTATCTAATCGTATGTATCAGATAGTAATATAAGTACCCATCATCTGACTTGTTCAAAGACAACATCATCAATAGTCATTTCTTGATTGCCCCGAGTCATAAATCCGAATCCTGTATAAGAAAGAGTAGGTATGTAGCGCAATTTGAATACAGGGACATCTTGCATTGTCAGCGTCAGAGTTCCTTCTGTACTTTCCAGTATCAATTCATAAAACTGCCCTTTCTTGAGTTTCGGATAAGAGAAACCCTGTGTAAAACTACCGACCAATTCATTGTCTTCCCATCTTTGGAAATATATCTTCTTGTTTTCCTCCACAATGACTATCGCATAATATGTCCCTTCATCTCTCAGATTGAACAGAATACCACACGGAGTTTTGTCATTTTTGTAACGGAAATGAGTAGTGATTTTGAAGGGTTTCTTTACATCAAGTGGAGCATAGCAAGTGGATATTGCGGGATCATAAATAACCTTATCTGTCCAAATATCTGTATGTACTTCAGAATGTAAGGTAAGGACACCGTTAGCAATGAAAAATTTGAGATTGCTAGGGTTGTCAAAAGTACATTCTGTCCATTCCAGGGAGTTGGAATCAAAGTTTTCAACAAATTGTTGTGCCGAAATGTTTGCAGTACAAGTCATCGCAAGTGCTGCAAGAATTACAAAATTCTTTTTCATAAAGAGATAAATTAAAAGTTAATGAATGATTATTATAAAGAATGAACCTTACCAATTCGAGTCTGCAACTCTTCAAGTAGAGGTTCGTACTCTTTGGCTATTCTGTCCACTTCCTCAAATTCGCCGTGCATTGCAGATGCGGCGGCAGCGACTTCCGATGATACTTTTATTTGAAAAGCCACACGGTCAGGAGTGGATATGTCACGAATGGTTACTCGATTACGCATCTGCATTCCAGACATTTGGAAAGTTTTATACTGCCAAGGTGTTTGTACATAGCCGCCATACACGTCTGTCATTGCAATCTCATCAAAGTAATTCAGCAATATCTGGTGCAGGAGTTTCCATGCGGGTTTTACATCTACTTTGTTATCGTCTGTAATTGTATAATATAAGGAGTCAATATCAATAGTGATATACTTGTTTACAATTCCTGAATATGCTGTGGTTCGATAATATCCGTCTTGTTGCATCGTATAAGAAACTGCATTCCGTTCATCTTCTCCATAGAATTTGGTATTTATGGTTTTATAGCCTTCATACTCAATTCTAATGATAGCGATATTGCCTTTTGGGGGGCGCACAAAAGAGCCGGAACCATACGCCAAGAACTGGCTATTCACATAGATGGACGCCTCAGCAGGCAATACTGAGATGTCAATCATTTTCTGCTTTTTTGCCTCCATAGGCATGGTAGCACACAATAGCATAATGCTACCTAATAATAACACTTTTTTCATTATTGTTGTATTTGTTTGATTAATAACTCGAATGAAATTTAGTCACGCTCTGCGACTTTCTGAGCCCTTTAGGAAGGTCTATTTCATAATAGGTTTGCTCATTTCGAAGATATACTCGCTCTTGGTGAATGGTAACACTACTACGAACTAACGCCACATCTATATAAGATACACCATGCGGGACATTATAAATGACAGGGGGTGTCCCATAGTTTACATCATCAATGACGACTTGGATGTCGGGTTCATTGCATGCGAGTTGAATTGTTGTTGAACAACTCACAAGGCAAAGAAAGAATAGATAGTAAAACAATCGTTTCATACAATTAATAAGTATCATTGCCTACTCTTTGTGCGGATTTTCGGCATTACTCCGTTTTTGTTTATCTGATACCTTAATGCGAAAGGTGACCTACGGATATAAAAAGAGCGTGAAACTTGTTTGCTTCAATCTGGGTTCTTTAGGATTCTGGACTACCTCTTTTATCCAAATATCTACCGACAAGGCTCACGCTTACGCATGAGCATTATAAAAGCCTTGTCTTGGATAAAAGATTCTATAAATTGTCCAGATTTAAAGAACCCAAGTTTTAAGCTATAATGCTTATTCTTTGTTATATGTCTGTACTGCTTTTACAGAGTTTGATGTTTCATAGGCAAAATGAGTTTGATGTTTCTATTCCATTTTTTCAGATTATCTACCATAAGGTTGTGTCAGTTGCGAAAGTAGTGCATCAGACACGGCTTTACCTCCTAATTGTTGCATTGCATAATCACATCTACTAATTTCATTACGACACTTCGCCATTAGTTGTTGCCTATCTTCTGAAATAAGGCTAAACATATTGAGATTAAGGCTTTGCAAAAGATTACAACAATATGCTCTATATTGTAGGATAGAGTATGCATCTGTCGCGGATTTCAATTTCGTAAGGTATTCCGTTACTTCCCGTGTTCTGCTATCTTGAAGCAAATTAGCCTTGATGACAAATTCTAACAAATCGTTCATAGAAAATCCTATCTATTATTGAAAACTCGAGTGCAAAATTACGACTTTTATGGCATATTCACAAATAAAGGACTACTTTTTATGAGTTTCTAACCTGCTAACCTATTTCATCACTCAAAGGAAGAAACTATAAGATTTTATCAAATAGTTACATTAAGAAGCGAGAGAGAATGCTATACTATTCGTACTTCTGAAACAGGAAATCGTTGTATGGATACCGTTGAATATGAATGGCTTTGATGCGGTCGTAGAGCAGCGACTTGAGGGCGTCGATATTGGTCTTGTCCGCAGCGGAAATGAAGATGCAGTCGTCGTGCAACTTCGCCAT